>JALWYT010000283.1 GCA_026992705.1 Thiotrichaceae bacterium | reverse complement strand
AAGTCATTATAAATATTGTGACCAGTCGATGCTTTTATCCCCAAAAACAAGAAAATACGGGTTAAGCAAGTCATCTTTGGTATTGTATCGCATAGGCTGTAAATCTAAAGTGGTTAATAAACCGCCCGCTTCTTCAACGATACACTGAGCCGCTGCGGTATCCCATTCTGAGGTCAACCACAGACGCGGATAGATATCCGCCTTACCTTCTGCCACCCAGCAAGCTTTGATTGCACTGCCTGCGACTTTCAACTCACACTCACCAATTTTATCGAGCATTTCATTGGTCGCATCGCCTTTGTGTGAACGGCTAACTGCTGCAATGCAAGGGCTACCGAGTTTTCGTGTTTGGATTTTTCTAGCCGCTTGCCCTTGCCTTTGTTTATATGCTCCATATCCTTGGCAAGCAAAATAGTTTTCTTTGCTCACAGGCAAATGGATAACCCCTAATACTGCTTGATTTTGGTGGATAAGTGCAATACAAACACAGAATTCATCCGTGCGTTGTACAAATTGCTTGGTTCCATCAAGTGGATCAATTAGCCAATACGTTTGCCATGATGAGCGTTCTGTAAATGGCAACTTAGCCGATTCTTCGGATAACACCGGGTAATCTGCGAGTTCAGATAGCCTCTCAATAATATGACGATGAGCTGCGATATCAGCCTCAGTCAATGGAGATTTATCTGTTTTACGGATGACATCAAAATCTTGCTGATAGACGTGCATAATCTTCTCGCCTGCCTGCTCAGCAATATCACGAGCAGAAAGCATTAGTGTTTGTAGATTTTCAATCATTATTTAAGTACTCACGAGCAAGAAATAAAGCAGCAATACTGCGGGCTTCGGTGAAGTCATCACGAATAAGCAAATCATCCAGCTGGCTGAATTTCCAAGGTACAATTTCCAATTCTTCAGGCTCATCACCATCCTCTCGATGATCTGACAAATCAGTCGCTAAAATAAGATCTGTCTGGTGAGACATATAAGTTGGAGCAAGACTAATTGTTTTCAGCAAATGCAAATTCTCTGCCTTATAACCAACTTCCTCCATTATTTCACGATTAGCCGCATGAAATATATCTTCATCTTGTTCAATCTTACCCTTCGGCAACGCTAATTCATAACATTCCTTGCCCACCGAATATTCACGAATCAGCAAAAAGGTATCATCATCCAACATAGGGACAATCAATACTGCACCATAACCTCGGCTGACTAAGCGTTCATACTGACGCTTTTCACCATTGGAAAACTCTAAATCAATCGCCTCAATTTGGAAGATATGGCTACTGGCAGTCGTCGTAACTTTATGTATGCTAGGTTTTGTATTTTTCATAGACATAAGACTAGCATAAAGCAACTACTAAGGTGTAAGTGATTCATGCAATGATAGTAAGAAAATAAATACTATAAACATTTCTGTTATTTTTTAACACAGGATTTACTTATTAGATGTTCGTATGTTTTGTAGAGCTTGTTAAAGTGAACTTTGAAACCACTATGTACATGACATGCAAGTATAATGCTACCACATAATAGTCACACGACGATTTCCCCACTTAAGAGCCTTTCTACGATTATTACCCATATAAATATCAATTTTTTTTCGGAATCGTTTATTCATTTTATCTGCTACACGATAGGTACCAGGTAAGCCTTTTATTTTAACAATTGTATTACGCTTTAGACCATATTTTGTTAATAAATCACGGGATACAGCAATAACTTTCATACCCGGTTTTAGGCGATCTCCCCATGCAGCTATATTTGGCGTGTTATCTGTTTGGTCACGTAATGAATTGTATGCACTAGCTCGAACTTTTAATGAACGAGTAAATTTTCTCTTTTTCTTTTTAGATTGTGGTTGTGAAAGTGTTAGGGGAGTATCAGAAATTAATGTATTCACTACCTTAGAAAAATCTAAATGAACTCGATATTTTTCAGGAATTTCTTCTTGTGCAATACTATTACTAGATAATGTTGTAAATGCAATAACAATGAAAATAAATGTAAAAATTTTGTTCATACAGTTAAATAATTAAGTTGATATGATCAACCTAAATTATGTCTATAGCCAATAAAAGTTGCTGAATATTAGCATATACTTATTTAAGTATCCATAATATTATTTTATTTTTAATAAAATTAATTTATTGATATTGCTACTTAACCTCAACTGAGATTTGGCAACAAAAGTAATTAAAAAATTTTATAAAATTAGCTAAACGCTATTGGAACTAGGGGCAAGCTCATACATAATGTTCCTCATTTGAGTAGAATTAAAGGATTTATCATGAAAAATGTATTGCTAACGATGCTATTTACCATAAGTAGTGCAACTGTTTTCGCAAATGATGAAAAGCCAAAAACAATACACTGGACTTATACTGGAGCAACAGGTGTAGAGCATTGGGGAGATTTATCCCCCGACTTTATTACTTGTAAAACAGGTAAAAATCAATCGCCGGTCAATATTTCAACGCATACAGTTGATGCGAATTTACCTGCTGTTAACTTCAAGTATAATATGTTAACAGCTAAAAAAATTATCAATACAGGACACTCTATCCAAGTTAATATGTGGTCAGGGTCAGGTGGTGAAATTATGGTAGATAATAAGCTCTTTCAGCTTAAACAATTTCATTTTCATACACCCAGTGAAAACACGATAGATGGACAGCATGCTCCCTTAGAAGCCCATTTTGTGCATTTAAATAAATCGGGTGAAATTACTGTAGTTGCAATCTTGTTTGAGCTAGGTACTGCTGATAGAACCTTAGCTAATCTAATTAAACATATGCCAATGGATAAGGGGCAAGAAAATACTCTTGATGCGGATGTTTTAGATCATATGCAGGGTGAATTTAATTCAACACAGTATTTTCGATTTAATGGCTCCCTAACGACGCCACCTTGTACAGAAGGCGTTCGTTGGATTGTAATGAAAAAACCAATGAGCATTTCAAAAGAGCAGTTAGAGGTATTTCAAAATGCCTTAAAACACCCTAATGCTCGCCCTGTACAACCTTTAAATGCTAGAGTCGTTGTCCAATAAGTCCAACAATAATGGCAAGTACAATAAAACAAGCCCAAGATTGTCGACTTGATTTTCAATTATCTTTGTTACTTCCACGCTACTGGCTAGTGTGGTTTGGTGCTTTTTTGTTGTATTTGCTTGCATTATGCCCCGTTTCTTTCCGTCATTTTTTAGGTCGTAAGATAGGTTCTTTGTTGTATAAAAAGCATAAAAAACGAGTGCATATAATCAGAACTAATATCAACCTATGCTTTCCTAAACTAAGCTTAGATGAACAGGAACAATTTATAAAAGAGCACTTACAGTGGTATGCTTGTGGACTGCTTGACTATGGGACTTATTTGTTTGCCTCAAAAAGACGGCTTTATAAAAAAATTGAAATAGAAGGCAAAGCTTACTTAGATCAAGCGTTGGCAGAAGGAAATAATATCATTTTATTATTAGGGCATACTGTGTTTTTAGACTTTTGTGCTGTAAAAATTGGTCAGTATTACAATGCTTATTGCTCTTATAAAACAGAAAAAAACCCTGTCATTGATTGGTTATTAGCTTACGGTCGTTGTCGCTATATAAACTTATTAATTCCTCGAGAATCAGGCATGCTACGATTAACTCGCAATCTTAAGAAAAATAATATACTTATTTTTTTAGCGGATGAAGACTTAGGTAAAAGATATTCAGAATTTGCCCCTTTCTTTGATGTACAAAAAGCCACACTAACATCAGCAACTAGGCTTGCTCGCCTAAGTAAGGCAAAAAGTTTTCCTGTTATGGTTTTTTTTGATAAAGAGTTAGGAAAATATAAAGTTATTGTCAGTAAAGCATTAGCT
>JALWYT010000282.1 GCA_026992705.1 Thiotrichaceae bacterium | reverse complement strand
TTATGGCTCAGAAAAAAATACGAAAAGCGGTTATTCCTGTTGCAGGCTTAGGTACACGAATGCTACCAGCGACCAAAGCCATTCCTAAAGAAATGTTACCTATTGTTGATAAGCCATTAATTCAATATATTGTTGACGAATGTGTGTCAGCAGGAATTAAAGAAATTGTGTTAGTTACACACTCTAGTAAAAACTCAATAGAAAATCACTTTGATACTAGCTTTGAATTAGAGGCTACGCTTGAAAAGCGGGTAAAACGTCAATTATTAGATGAAGTACGTTCAATTTGCCCAAGTGATGTGACAATTATGCATGTTAGGCAAGGGGAAGCCAAAGGTCTAGGGCACGCGGTACTTTGTGCCAGACCATTAGTAGGTGAGCAACCTTTCGTGGTTATTTTGCCTGATGTGTTGATTGATGATGCAGACTGTAATCTACAAAAAGATAATTTAGCAGAAATGATTCATTTGTATGAGGAAACTAATATTAGCCAAATTATGGTTGAGCCTGTGGAGTATAAGATGGTCAGTCACTACGGTGTTGCTGATGTTAATGGACATCAGCTTGAAGCGGGGCAATCGATCGCAATGACGGAAGTAGTTGAAAAGCCATCTGTTGAACAAGCTCCCTCAAATCTTGCTGTAGTTGGACGGTATGTCCTATCTGAAAAAATATGGGATTTATTAAAGCGTACTCCACAAGGTACAGGGGATGAAATCCAATTAACCGATGCTATTGCAATGCTAATGGAAAACGAGCAAGTTAATGCTTTTCATATTACAGGGAGAAGTCATGATTGTGGTTCGAAACATGAGTATATGAAAGCAAATATTGAATATAGTATTCGTCATCCTGAAATTGGTCAAAACCTTGCAAACTTTATTAAAAAATTTGCAGAAACATTGTAGGAAAAAATTGTTTATGCAAAAGATTAACATAATACTTTTGTTCACCCTAGTATTTTTATCATCCTCTTGTACGACTATTATTAAAGAACCCCATATATCAATCAGTAGAATCCAATTAGATCGTCTTTCGTTTAAAGAAAGTGAAGCCAGTTTTACTTTAAATGTATCCAATCCTAATAACTTCGCAATTTATCTTAGTGGCATTGAATATAACTTGAGTTTGAATGGTGTAAATGTTGCAAATGGTGAAAATTTAAGCCGTATTACAATAGCTGCAGGAGCAGAAAAAACAGTGGCGATTCCTGTACGTTTACACGTTTCTAAATTATTTAATGTCATTCCAAATTTATGGCGTGATAAACAAATAAAATATGATTTAAGTGGTAAACTAAAAACCCCATTAATTAACATCCCATTTCACCGCACAGGTGGTATAAATGTTACACAATAAGGGTTAGAAAATGTCAATTAAATCAGATAAATGGATATGTAAAACAGCAGAAGAACAAGGCTTGATTGAACCATTTGAACCTAAACAAATTCGTGAATGTCAGGGTGAGAAGATTGTCTCTTATGGGACATCAAGTTATGGTTATGATGTACGCTGTGCTGATGAATTTAAAGTTTTTACCAACATTAATTCTGCGATTGTTGATCCTAAAGCATTTGATGAAGATAGTTTTGTTGATGTTAAATCGAATGTTTGCATTATCCCACCTAACTCTTTCGCACTAGCTCGCACGGTAGAATATTTTCGTATTCCACGTAATGTACTGACTGTATGCCTTGGTAAATCAACCTACGCACGTTGTGGTATTATTGTTAATGTCACCCCACTAGAACCCGAATGGGAAGGGCATGTCACTCTCGAATTTTCAAATACGACCCCTCTACCTGCAAAAATTTATGCCAATGAAGGCGTAGCTCAAATGTTATTTTTTGAGTCAGATGAAATTTGTGAGACTTCATATAAAGATAGAGGAGGCAAATACCAAGGGCAACAAGGGGTGACGTTACCAAAAACATAGTAGAATCATAGCTTAACAGAATGATTACCTTGATATTCTACAATGAATATCAAAAACCGTATATTGGATGCTAGGAAGGGATAATGGGTAACATTCCATTATCTCAACCTTATCTTTTATAAAGCAATTCTTTCTTTAGGTTTTGCTAATGGTAATGGTTGTGATGGTGTAGGAGGATTAGCAAAGGGTGTCTGTTGGAAGAATTGTGGGAATGACGGAATCGTTAAGTCTTGAGGTATCATATTTTTAAAAAATGGATCATCAAAGGGATTATTTTTAAAAAATGGGTCGTTAAATAGGGAGCGAAATGATTGGTCAGGTCGCATATTTAAGGCATTAAGCAGGGCTTTACGCTTGCTATCAGGTAAATCTTTCTGGTTTTGAATTTGTTTAATAATTTCGTCTCTCTTTCCTTCAAAGGTAAAGTGCTTTGTTTCATTATTTTTATCTCTAAACGTCACTTCAGCATGATAATTACCATTTGTAAGGGTTTTAACCTGCACAGATTCAAAGTTATCCCATACCAAAGTATTATTTGACGTAGCATCAGCAGGAGGTGTTAAACGTGGCATTGTAAAGCGATGCCAAAAAGGATGTTGTGTGGAATTATTAACTGCTTGTTTGCCTTCAATTTTTACTGTGAGGTTTTTTAATTTACCTTGCGAAACAACTTGCATATTAGTTTGGCTACCAATATTAGTGGCCTGTACTAATCCTGATAATTGTGAGGGCGAATAGAGCTTTTGATCACCAAAATTGAGTAAAATATCATTTTTTTGAATGCCCGCCTTAGCTGCAGGAGAATTAGGAATAACACTTTGTACCAACACACCTTGACCTTTAGGAATTAATCCACTTAATTGAGCACTTAAAGCATCCGGTACATTAGCTAAAATAACACCTAACCAAGGTGTTTTATGAGTATAATTTGCCTGGTTGTTTGACATGGAGAGAGGGGTGTTATCTGCCGATATTTGTGTACTAAGTAAAGTTAGACTGCTGATTAATAAAGGGAGTACATAGTTATATTTCATTATAGGTTCCTCTTAATTTTTTTGATATAGTAATGACCTAGTGTATTCGTGTAATAAATGGTGAAACTAGTAAGTTACACCGTTTAATAATGAGTGAGTTATAACACTAACTATAGCTTGTAAGCATTTCCATTTACCAATAAGCTACTATTGTTTTAATCTTTTTTAATTGTGGGGAGTTGTAAGCTGATTTTCAAGCCAGGTTTGTTATCTGCTAATGTAATGATTGCTTCATGTAGATCAGCAACGGCTTTGACTAAACTTAAACCTAAGCCATTGCCTGCGGTATTACGTACATTGTCTAAGCGAGTGAAGCGACAGAAGACTTTTTCATACTGGTCTTGTGGGATACCAATGCCTGAATCGGCAATGGTGATCATGATATTATCTTTTTGCTGATAAGCATTGAGTTCGACATTACCCTTTTCAGGGGTATATTTCACAGCATTATCAAGTAAATTACTAACCGCTTGAGCAAGAAGTTGTTTATCACCATATTGTACTAAATTGGCTTCAGCCTGATATTTTAGGGTGATTTGTTTTTCTTCGGCAACCAGTGTGTATAGTTCACCTAAATCATTAATTAATTTAGAAATATCAACATCTTCCCAATGATCACGTTGAGCTTTAGCTTCTATCTGGGCAATATTGAGCAAGGCATTGAATGTTGCAACAATGGCATCGACATCTTCAATAGCAATCGCCAGTTCCTGTTGATATTGCTTACTATTAGGTTGTAAATATTGAATAGTTTCTAAACGATGTCGCAGACGGTTAAGCGGGTTACGTAAATCATGAGCTAAATTATCAGTCACTTCACGCATACTTTGCATGGAGGCTTCAAGCTGAGCCAACATTTTATTGAGTACAAGGCTTAATTTATCGTATTCATCTTGCTGAGTATGCTGAATTGGAATTCGTTGATGTAGGTCGCCATCAATAATTTCTTTTGCGGTACGACGAATAACATCTAATCGTTTGATAATATGCCGACTAATCCAGCTACCACCAATTAGTGAAGCAGCAAAAATAACTAAAATAGCAATAAACAAAATAATAGCAATTTGATTGAGTAAATAAGCTTGCTCACTTAGATCTGTACCAACTAATAATTGATAATCATTGGCAAGTGGAGTGATTAATACCCGAGCATTTGGCTTATGGCGAGCAGGCGTTCGAATATGGGTAATTGAATCAATCGGTACGGTAGCAAATACTGCATGTTCACCCGATAGCTTAGGGGATACATGCTGAAAAAAATCATGCTGCTGGCGTTTAACTAAACTATAGATAAAAAATTGCTGCCCTGCAGTATTGGTTCGGCGTTGGATTTTTCGATTAAGGTCAGCAAAACTCCCCGTATAATAACGACTTAGTAGAACATTGCTCTCAAGCTGTAAACGATCATCCGTTTGTTGGCGAATTTGTTTAGCAGAAAACCAATACGCTAAAACCAAAGCAATCGCAGCAATGAGACTGAAAACAACAGCATAAATAAGTGATAATCGGAACGCTGTTGTACTAAGTAGCTTGTGGGTCATGAATCATATAGCCTGCACCACGAACAGTTCGTAATAAGGGGGTATCAAAGTCTTTATCAATTTTAGTACGGAGACGGCTAATATGTACGTCGATAATATTTGTTTGTGGATCAAAATGATAATCCCATACCTTTTCCAATAACATGGTGCGAGTGACCACCTCATTCGCATGTCGCATCAATACCTCTAGCAAGGTAAATTCCCGTGGCTGCAAGTTAATAATTTGTCCTGCACGACTAACTTGATGTTTGATTAAATTCATTGTTAAGTCAGCAACCTGCAATTTAGTTTCCGCTTGCTCAGGCTGTACTCGTCGTACTAAGGCTTGCAATCTTGCTAACAGTTCACTAAATGCATAAGGCTTAACTAAATAATCATCACCACCTGCTTCTAAGCCTTCAACACGATGATCCACATCACCTAAAGCACTTAATATTAAAGCAGGGGTTTTAATCCCATTATTTCTTAGCTGTTTAATAATCGATAAGCCATCATATTTTGGTAACATTCGATCAAGCACTAAAACATCATATTCTTCTGTCAAAGCAAGGTGCAAACCATCCTCACCGTTATCTGCATGGTCAACAGTGTGACCACTTTGTCGTAACCCTTGGCAAATAAAATCAGCCGTTTGTGTGTCATCTTCAACTATTAATATACGCATAAGCTAGATTATGGGACTAGTTACAAGAAATAGGTATTAATTTTTTGTAATATTGTGGTAAGGCATTGGTAATGTTTATTTAGGCACGATAAACCCACTGGTACAGAGAAATCTGCTTCCATAGATAAACACAGGTAAAGCATGGTTAAAACATCTAGAGCATTCATCTCCTCCTCCAAAGTTAAAGATGTTCGCCCTCGCTACACTATAATATAAACCTAAAAATTTAGGTTAAGGTTTTAGCTGTGATTTATAAAATAAGGAAATATTATAAATAACTTTACTTGTGTTTATCTATGGATGATATCAGCATTCCTTCAGACAATCTCCAATAAATACGTTATTATTCCTGCTTATTACACTTATTCCAGTCATAAATTATTAAATAATGAAGTTATTGTTAATCATTTTTAGCGTATTATTTGTATTGCTATTTATTCGTTTGTGGGTTGGTCAAGGGAGCTATCCTGATATTTGGTCACTAGAAAAACAAATTCAATTGCAGAATGAAGCGAATAATGTACAAACAGAGCGAAATCGTAGTTTGGAGGCAGAAGTGGTTGATTTAGAATTAGGGGACGCTGCAGTTGAAGAGTATGCCCGTGATGAATTAGGCTTTATTCGCAAGGGCGAGACTTTTTACCATGTGATTTTAAAAGACAAATCAAATCCACCTGTTCCAACAACACCGGTAACACAATCTGATGTTGAATAAACAAGAAGCGATTTGGGTCGTCATTCCCGCAGCAGGAGTCGGTAAGCGTATGCAGGCAGATCGCCCGAAGCAATATCTGTCGTTGCTCGATAAATGCGTTATTGAGCAAACCATTGCCTGTTTTTCAGCACACCCTAAAATCAGCGGCATTATTATCGCCCTGAGTCCTGATGATCCGTATTGGAAAGATTTGAACATTAACTGCGACAAGCCCTTATACACAGTTGATGGTGGTAATGAGCGGTGTGATTCGGTGCTTAATGCTCTGGTTTATCTTAAATCTGAATTAGCCTTGCACGATGATAGCTGGGTCATGGTGCATGATGCAGCTCGCCCATGTTTGTCGCAAAAAGATTTGAATAAATTAATTACAGCCTTGGAGAACAGTGCCGTCGGTGGTATTTTAGCCAGCCCTGTTCGCGATACGATGAAACGCTCTAGTGAGAGCAATCAGCATATTATTCATCACACAGAAAACCGTGATAATTTATGGCATGCACTAACGCCACAAATGTTCCGTTTCGCCTTATTATTCGATGCTTTGCAGCAAGCTTTAGACAATAATATCAGCATTACTGATGATGCCTCAGCGATTGAATATTTAGGATTACCAGCAGAATTAATCGAAGGCGATGCCAGCAATATTAAAATTACCAAGCCGAGCGATTTAGCATTGGCGGAGTTTTTCTTATCAAGAGCAAAGGAAAGCGTATGAGAATTGGGCACGGCTATGATGTACATCGCTTTACGCAAGGTGATTACATTATGCTTGGCGGAGTAAAAATCTCCCATCATCAAGCATTTAAAGCACATTCTGATGGTGATGTATTAATTCATGCTGTGTGCGATGCCTTATTAGGAGCCGCTGCCTTAGGGGATATTGGTCAGCATTTTCCTGATACATCGGAGCAATACAAAGATATTGATAGTCGGATTTTGCTCAAGCATGTCTATCAACTTATCGAGCAGCAAGGTTTACAACTTGCTAATTTAGATTGCACTATTATTGCTCAAGCTCCTAAAATGTCAGCACATATTGAACGGATGCGTGAAAATTTATCTAATGATTTAACGTGTGAAATTTCACAAATTAATGTAAAAGCAACAACAACGGAAAAGCTAGGCTTTGCAGGTCGGCAAGAAGGAATTGCCGTCCACGCTGTTGTTTTATTAACCTCTGTCAATCAATAATACCAATGAAAATTCTTACCTCTTTTTTATGTATTTTTAGCGTTATAATGACAACAAATATATCAGCAGGCGAACCCGCCACACTTAATTTTATTATGGGTAAATTCAATCCTGCATCACAAGCAGGGTTTGTTAAAATTGATGCAAAATATGCAGACCGCAGTGGCTTATACCTACAAAAAGAAGTCTATGAGCAGTTTAAAAAAATGTATGCCGCAGCCCTGCGAGATGGTGTTCGCTTGCAAATTCGCTCAGCGACTCGGAATTTTGATTATCAAAAAGGCATTTGGGAAAAGAAATGGACAGGGGTGCGAAAAGTTGACGGTAAAAACCTAGCTAAAACCATTGCTGACCCAACCCAACGAGCTAAAAAAATATTACTTTACAGCTCAATGCCCGGCAGCTCTCGCCATCATTGGGGAACAGATATCGACCTCAATGCCTTTGAAAATAGCTGGTTTAGCACAGGCAAAGGCTTAAAGATTTATCAATGGCTACAAGCTAATGCAGCGGATTATGGCTTCTGCCAAGTTTATACTAATAAAGCCGAAGACAATCGCACAGGCTATGAAGAAGAAAAATGGCATTGGTCGTATGTTCCGCTATCAAGAGGCTACACAGAATTTGCCAAGCAACACTTAAAAGATGAAGATTTTTCAGGCTTTAAAGGAGCCGAAACCGCAAAAGCTGTCGATATTGTCGGTAATTATGTATTAGGTATTGCTAAAAACTGTGTAACTACTCGGTAGCAAGCTGATAAGTGATTGATTATTCGGGACGCTGTAAATACATCCCTGTAAGTTCTTAGGCGACTTACCTGCTGCCTAAGCCCGAATAATCAATCACTTACCAGCTTACATATAAACTGCACAGAGTAGTTACAAAACTGTTATTAAAAAACGAGAATATTCTATGTTAAAAAAAATTATCATTATGCTCGCAGCAAGCATACTAATCGCATCCTGCGGTAGTGAACCAACTCAAACAGGCATATCATTAGTCGGCACAACATGGGAATTAGTCTCATTTAACCGACAAAAACCCATCGGGCATAGAGCCATCACCTTATCCTTTGACAGTAACTTTAGAGTAAGCGGTAATGCAGGCTGTAACCGCTATGCAGGTCTGGTTAATATTAAAGGTAGCCGTTTACACATGGACTTATCTCAAAAAGAATTTGATGAAAATAAAAACCGCATTTTAACCACCAAAATGTACTGCCCAAGTCCAACGGGTTTAATGGATCAAGAGCAACGCTATTTAGAACAACTCACTAACAGCCGAAAATTCTCCGTGCAAGGAAACCAATTAATTATCAAAAATGGAGCAGATGCTTTGGTTTATAAGCCATACAATAACAACCAAGATGGTAAGTAATTGACTATTCAGGCTTAGACAGCAGGAAAGCCACCTAATAACTTACAGGGATGTATTCACAGTGTCCCGAATAATCAATGACTTAACCACTACCTAGTTACCTAAGGAAATAATATGGAATACAAATTAAGCTCTCAATTAGCAATCAATAAAACAGACACAGACTGCATTATCGTTGCAGTTTATGAAGACAACACGCTCTCACCAGCCGCTAGCGAGATCGACAAACAATCCAATCAGGCAATTAGCACATTTTTAGAAACGGGTGATTTCACCGCAAAACTAAAGCAAGTTGATGTGCTATATGCCGTCAATAATATGGCGGCATCGCGTATTATGTTAGTAGGTTGTGGCAAGCAAGATAAGTTTAATCTCAAAAAGTTAAACACTGCCACACAAGCCGCTATATCCGCCATAAAATCAAGCAATATTGCAACAGCAACGACTTATCTCGCAGATGAATTAGACGACAAAGCCTCTGCTGTGCAACAAAGCATTATCAGCACTGCGACTGAGCTATACCAATTTGATCAGCATAAAAGCCAAAAGTCGGATGACATTGTATTTAACACACTGAATTTTGCCTTTAGTGATACTGCTAATGCCGACATTGAAACCGCTATCCAGCAGGGCAAAGCCATTGCTCAAGGCATGTCATTGGCTAAAGACCTAGCCAATACACCCGCAAATATCTGTACCCCCAGCTATCTTGCCGATAAAGCTCAAGAACTAGCCGAAAACTATCCAGCAATCAGCACTGAAATCTTAGAAGAAGCCGATGCAGAAGCTTTAGGTATGGGAGCCTTTCTTTCGGTTGGTCGTGGCAGTGAGCAGCCTAGTAAAATGATTGTTATGCAGTATCAAGGAGCAGCGGATGATGTCGCACCGATTGCCTTAGTCGGCAAAGGCATTACTTTCGACACAGGTGGAATTTCTATTAAGCCCAGTGCGGCAATGGATGAAATGAAATACGACATGGGCGGGGCGGCAAGTGTTTTTGGCACAATGCAAGCCTGTGCAGAAATGCAGCTTCCAATTAATGTTGTTGCAGTGGTCGCATCGGCTGAGAATATGCCAAGCAGCAAAGCAACCAAACCCGGTGATATTGTAACCAGCATGTCAGGGCAGACGATTGAAATCTTAAATACGGATGCAGAAGGGCGTTTGGTTGTATGCGATGCCTTGACCTATGTGGATAAATTTAAACCTGATGCTATTATTGATATTGCAACATTAACAGGTGCTTGTATCATTGCATTAGGTCATCATATCAGTGGTTTAATGGCGAATGATGATAAACTGGCTGAAGAAATTTTAGCCGCAGGAAAAGCCATTAATGATCAAGCTTGGCAGCTACCCATCACTGAGGATTACCAAAACCAGCTAAAAAGTAATTTTGCAGATATTCCAAATATCGGCAATGATCGTTCAGCAGGAACAATTACCGCCGCTTGCTTCTTGTCGCGTTTTGTTGAAGATAAAAAATGGGCACATTTGGATATTGCAGGAACCGCATGGAGAAGCGGTGCAAATAAAGGAGCAACAGGCAGACCTGTGCCGTTGTTATCACAACTATTAATTAATCGAGCCAGTGAATTGGATTGAGTTTTGACAGTCAAAATCAATTTTTACGTCGGCAAAAGTAACAGCCTGAAAAGCAGGCTGTTGTTTGCTTGTAAACTCATTGAAAAAGCATTAGAGCAAAACTTAGTCTCCTATATTCACCTCGACAATCAGCAAAATGCTGAAAAAATGGACGAAATGCTTTGGACATATCGTGATGTCAGCTTTATCCCGCATGTGATTTTACCTGCAAATGATAAAGTCTCCGTGTTTATTGGGAACGCAGAGGAAAATATAGATATTCCAAAGGCTGATTTTTTAATCAACCTCTCTAATCAAATACCTGAGTTTTTGACTCAATTTGCTAAAACCGCTGAAATCCTTGATCAAGAGGATCAAATTTTAGACGAAGGGCGTAAACGGTATGCATATTATCGCAAGCAAGGTTATACTTTAAATTATTACCAATTGTAAATATTTTGCTTTATGAGTGATCAACATTTTAAAAAAACAGTTCGAATTCCAATTATTACTAATCTGGTTGTACCGGGGAATCCTGCCCTAAAAATAAAGGTGAATAATACTGTAGAAGGTGTGGAAGGTGACAAACAAGCATTTGACCTACGCCTAAAAGCAAAAATCGAAGAACTCAAAAACACCATCGGACAAGAAGAGGGCGATAATATTGCTCGAGCTCATGCCATTCGTGCTGAAGCTAATGGAACTAAGAAAAAAATCAGTGATACTCATCATGAAATTAATATAGACCGAGAACGTGCAAAGGTCATTAAGAAATTATCTGGTAACTCCTCTAACTCTACTAAGTAGTCATAACAGTACATAAAGAACTTGAATATGTGTTAAATATTAATGATTTAGATAGCTTTAATAACAAAGTCATCTAAATAAATTTGCTCATCTTTCTTAGGAGCGCATTTTTTACCACTACCACCAAAAAAGGATGAAAATAAAAACCGTTCAATTTCTAAGCCTTTTATCATACGGAATCGGATATTATTTCGATTTAATACCAGCTTACCATCAAGCCATGTGCGAATAGTACCATTAGCTTGTTTAGGTGAATTAAGTGCAATCATGGTTTTAATATGATGCCATTTTCCTTTACTGATACTTGGTATAGACCAAGGCATAAATTCACCAAAATTATTCACTTGATCGAAATGATAAACATATTGCCCTAATTGTCCATGCTGATTCCACATTGCTCGAACACTCCAACCATCATAGCCGTTAGGCTTACTACCACCCGTCTTAGCATGATAACTACCTACACCGGGAAGTTTACCACCTAAAACAAAGTCAAAATCACTTGGAAATTTTACCCAATAAGCATATTGAATTTTGTTAAATTTTCCTCCTAAATTGGGTTTCCAATTAATACAAATTTTATCACACCCTGATTCACCTTGAGGAAAAGTTAACTGTAACCCTCTGCCACTATGAGCATTTTTACCTTGAGTAATTGCCACTAAATGCCGTCCCATTTGCCATTCTGGGCAATTCCAATTGCGTGCAAAATCTTCTTGGGAATACTCTCCTAAATGGTTGGAGTTAAATGAAATATAAAGCATTTTATTCTGCCTAAGCCAAGTAGTGTCATTGCAATCGTTATAACGATGAAACGCTTTATAATAAAGGTTTTCACCTACAAACCTAGCCCTACGTTGGGGAATTTCAAGTTTAACAAGATATGTCCAAATAGGATGATTGCTAGGCGGTTGAACATTGCCATTATATAAAACTAATACTTTATCCCAGCGTTGATAATGTGAATTCCACTGTAACTTTGCTGCGAACTCAAAAGATTGTTTAGCATTTTGTATAGAAATAATACGAACCCCTGAAATAGAAGGGCGAAGCTGAGAGTCAATAGTTTTATTTGCGATACTATTTGCTTGACAAGCACTAAGCAGAAAAAAATATAGGACATGGATAAATCGGTTTAACATGATTTTCTTGGCAAAATAGCTAAAGAAAGTTATTTCACCCGCATTCCCACTTTGGCTCCTTGGTCGGGGCTGAGAATAAATAATTCTTTTCCGCCAGACCCTGCGGCAAGTATCATGCCTTCGGAGGTGCCGAATTTCATTTTTCTGGGGGCGAGATTGGCAACCATAACGGTATAGCGTCCCTCTAGCTCTTCAGGTTGATAGGCAGATTTGATGCCTGCGAGTACGTTGCGAGTTTCACCGCCTAAATCTAGGGTTAGTTGCAGTAATTTATTGGCTTTTTCGACATGCTCGGCTTTGATGATTTTGGCAATGCGTAAGTCGATTTTGGCAAATTCATCAAAGCTGATGGTGTCGCTAATAGGATCTTTGCTGAGTTCATCGTTAGCTTCGCTTTTCGTCGCTTGAGCTTGTTGGGCTTCGGCTAATATTTGTTTGTTTTCTTCTAGCATTGCTTCGACTTTATCTTGCTCGGCTCGTGTCATTAGCGGTTTGAATTTGTTAATTTGTGTTCCAAGCAAGGGAGATTTTACGCTATCCCATGTTAATTCGCCTGCATTCAAAAAATCTTCCGATGCTTTGGCTAAGGCGGGTAGTATGGGTTTTAAATAGCCAATAATCGCTCGGAACATATTTAAACCTTGCGTACAAATTGCCTGAACGTCTTGCTGTTTATCGACTTCTTTGATTAATACCCA
>JALWYT010000281.1 GCA_026992705.1 Thiotrichaceae bacterium | reverse complement strand
AACAGTCACGCTAATAGCCCCAATCGCAATGGAAGAAGGCTTAAGATTTGCGATTCGAGAAGGCGGTCGTACAGTAGGTGCGGGTGTTGTTTCTAGTATCATTGAGTAAAAAATTATGAATCAGTAATTTTATTTTACTGTGTTGCAGTGAAGTTGCTGATTCAGACTTAAGTGAGAACTGAAGCTATAGCTTTATGATAAAGATATGAATAAGCTATTGATTTAATATGAAATTAAAAATCTCAAGAGAAGGCTAGGTATTGTTAAATGACTCTTGATGAATCAATATTTTGGGTCTATATTGGGTGTTGTGTTTATAGCTTCAGATAAAAAAGTAGAAAATAATTCTTTGATTTTTGATAAAGGAGGGGTATTATGCCGCTCCTTTACTATTTTAGGCCAATGGCTCAATTGGTAGAGCAGCGGTTTCCAAAACCGCAGGTTGGGGGTTCGAGTCCCTCTTGGCCTGCCATATTTATAATATTTGCTTGTGCAATCTATGCTACTAGAGCAGTTAGGATAATATAAGAAGTGAGAGGGTAATGTCAGCTAAAGCAGAGTCGCAAGGGTCAGCACTGGATTTGATAAAGAGTATTCTAGCAGTTGCATTAGTGGCTATTGCAATTGTAGGGTTTTATATATATTCCGATGTTTCTTTTTTATATAGAGTGTTAGGCTTAGTTACTGTTCTTCTGCTTGCTACGGGTATTGCCTTATCAACAAATTCAGGAAAGAATTTATTGGCGTTTATGAAGAACGCACGTGCTGAAGTACGTAAGATGGTATGGCCTACACGAGTTGAAACAATACAAACTACATTGTTAGTTTTTGTTATTGTTATAATGATTGCTATATTTCTTTGGATCGTTGATATGTTATTAGGCTGGGGAATAGGTTCTTTGCTGAGATAGCTTTTTGAGAGGTTAGTGTGACCAAACATTGGTATGTGGTTCAAGCATTTTCGGGTTATGAAGCCCAAGTTAAACGCTTCCTTGAGGAGCGTATTGTGCGTTATGGGCTAGAAGATTCTTTTGATCAGATATTAGTACCAACTGAAGAAGTTGTTGAAGTACGTGAAGGAAAAAAGCGTAAGAGTGAACGTAAATTCTTTCCAGGTTATGTCTTAGTCAAAATGGAAATGAATGATGATACTTGGCACATGGTGAAGGATACCCCGCGTGTGCTTGGTTTTATCGGTGGTACAGGTGATCGTCCTGCTCCAATTTCTCAAAAAGAAGCTGATGTTATCTTAAATCGTATCGAAGAAGGTGCAGATAAGCCACGTCCTAAAGTACTATTTGATGTGGGTGAGGTGGTACGTGTTTGTGATGGTCCATTCAACGATTTCAATGGCGTTGTTGAAGGGGTTGATTACGAAAAAAATACCGTGCAGGTGGCAGTACAGATTTTTGGACGTTCAACTCCTGTTGAGTTGGAGTTTTATCAAGTAGAGAAAACATAGCCTAATTGTCAGTAGGTATTTTTATAGCTATTGGACTGAAGGTGAATTTTTTTAATTAAACTATCGGGAAGCTGAAAAGCGTTTGCACCCATAGAGGTGAATTATGGCTAAGAAAGTCGAATCATATATTAAATTGCAAGTCCCTGCGGGAAGTGCAAATCCTAGTCCACCCGTTGGTCCTGCCTTAGGTCAACATGGTGTTAATATCATGGAGTTTTGTAAAGCGTTTAATGCAAAGACTCAAGATGTTGAGCAAGGAATGCCAATTCCTGTTGTTATTACGGTTTACAATGATCGCAGCTTTACATTTGAAACAAAAACTCCACCTGCATCAATCCTATTGAAAAAAGCAGCAGGCATTCAAAAAGGTAGTGGCGAGCCAAATATGAAAAAGGTAGGGACAGTCACTCGTGAGCAATTAGAAGAAATTGCAAAAACAAAAGAGCCTGATTTAACAGCAGCAGATATGGATGCAGCCGTGCGTACTATTGCGGGCAGTGCTCGTAGTATGGGTCTAGAAGTGGAGGGTCTATAAGATGGCTAAGTTAAGTAAGCGTCAAAAGGCAATTCGTGAAATGATCGACCCAGATAAGCAGTATGCAGTTTCTGAGGCATTTGATTTATTAAAACGCTTTCCACCTGCAAAATTCACTGAAAGCATTGATGTTAGCGTCAATCTAGGTGTTGATCCTCGTAAATCGGATCAAATAGTGCGTGGTTCGTCAGTTTTACCAAATGGTACAGGTAAATCCGTGCGTGTTGCGGTATTTACACAAGGTGCAAATGCAGAAGCAGCAAAAGAAGCAGGTGCAGATTTTGTAGGTATGGATGATTTAGCTGATGAAGTTAAAAAAGGTATGCTTGATTTTGACGTGGTTGTTGCAAGCCCAGATGCCATGCGTGTAGTTGGTCAGCTAGGTCAAATTCTTGGTCCTCGTGGTTTAATGCCGAACCCAAAAGTCGGTACTGTGACTCCTAATGTTGGTGAGGCAGTAAAAAATGCCAAATCAGGACAAGTGCAGTTTAGAACAGATAAAGCAGGCATTATTCACAGTGCAATTGGTAATGTTGAGTTTGACAGTGCTGCATTAGAAGAAAATCTAAATGCGTTGATGCAAGAGTTAAACAAGCTAAAACCTAGTTCGGCAAAAGGTACTTATGTAAAGAAAGTATCTGTTTCTACAACAATGGGTGGTGGTGTAACAATTGACACATCAACATTAAACTATTAATCAATTACTTAATTACTTGTAGCTTTGAGACTTGTAAAATATATAGTGATACCGATTTTTTAAAAGTGAGAAGTCACTGAGAAATCGATATCTTAGATGTGCAGGAATGCATGTCGTCGAAGACCATGGGAGTCGATATTTTTAGTTCTTGACTTAAAACTTCCAATCCCATGTAGATGGCGTGACCTGAATCAGGCTATGGTTCGGGAAGCGTCGTTAGAGCGAGCATTCAATATGAGTTTTTATTGAGTGTTTAATTAACGGTGTTTCACACCGAAACAGAAAGAGGTAGATGTCGTGGCTTTAACTTTAGCGGACAAGAAACAAGTTGTCTCTGAGGTTGCTGCGGTAGCTGCAGAAGCTCACTCCGTTGTTGCTGCAGAGTACAGCGGTTTAACCGTAGGTGAAATGACTGAATTGCGTGTAAAAGCACGTGATGAAGGTGTTTATTTACGGGTAGTAAAAAATAATTTAACTAAGCTTGCTATCAAGGGTACAGATTTTGAGTGTATACAAGATAGTTTAATTGGACCATTAATTATGGCGTTTTCGCAAGAAGATCCAGGTTCAGCCGCTCGCTTAGTTAAAAATTTTGCGAAAGAGCATAATAAGCTGGTGCCAAAAGTGGTATCTATTGGTGGTGAACTGTTAGATGTTTCTGACTTAGATCGTCTAGCAAAAATGCCTACACGTGACCAAGCTCTTGCAATGCTTGCAGGTACTCTGCGAGCTCCGCTTGATAAACTTGCACGTACAATCAATGAGGTTCCTGGTAAGCTTGTACGAACTGTAGCTGCTATTCGTGACCAGAAAGAGGCAAATGCCTGATTCAGTATTTAGGAGATAAATAATGGCTGTATCTAAAGATGATATTTTGGAAGCAATTTCCAATATGACAGTAATGGAGATCGTTGAATTGATCTCTGATATGGAAGAAAAATTTGGTGTTTCTGCAGCAGCGGCGGCTGTTGCGGCAGTTCCTGCTGCGGGTACTGATGATGCTGGTAGTGCTGCAGAACAAACTGAATTTGATGTAATGATGACAAGCTTCGGTGATAATAAAATTAAAGTTATTAAAGCAATTCGTGGTATCACTGGTTTAGGCTTAAAAGAAGCAAAAGCAATGGTTGAGGGTTGCCCAGTCGCTGTTAAAGAAGGTGTTGATAAGGCAGAAGCTGAAGACATCGTAAAGCAGCTTGAAGAAGCTGGTGCACAGGCTGAATTAAAATAATTCAACTGTTATTCTAGAACAGTTTTGTTTTAGAAAATGAGGGCTGGTAGTGGTTTTTCACTATCGGCCTTTTGTCGCTTGTAGGGTTTGCTTGTTATTTTCCTTTAAGCGATTGTAATTAAAGTATTTTAATACTTCTAAAAAAGCAATATTTCAAATTATTACAAATGACAAATTAGAAGTTAGCTTTACTGGTTTGTCGTTTGCTAAACCGTTCTCGATGTTCAGCTGAGGAAAGATGATGGGATTGAGTTATACCGAAAAGAAACGTATCCGCAAAGATTTTGGAAAGCACCCTCATATTATGGAGGTTCCAGATCTCCTCTCTATCCAATTAGAATCATATAGGCAATATCTACAACCAAATAAAAAAGTTGATGAACGTATAGATAAAGGAATACAAGGGGCATTTAATTCTGTTTTCCCGATTGTTAGTTATAACGGTTATGTTGAGCTTGAGTTTGTCGATTATCGTATTGAAGAGCCTGTTTTTGATGTTAGGGAATGTCAATCTCGTGGCTTAACGTATGGAGCATCACTAAGGGTAAGCCTACGCCTTGTTATTTATGATAAGGATGCACCTGGTAATTCACGTGTTGTAAAAGACATAAAAGAACAAGAAGTTTATTTAGGTGAAATGCCACTGATGACTGAAAAAGGAACGTTCATTATCAATGGTACTGAGCGGGTTATTGTATCTCAATTACATCGCTCTCCAGGAGTATTTTTTGATCACGATAAAGGTAAATCAAACTCAGCTGGAAAAATCTTACATAATGCTCGTGTTATTCCTTATCGTGGCTCATGGCTAGATTTTGAATTTGATCCAAAAGATTCTGTTTTTGTGCGTATTGACCGCCGTCGTAAATTACCTGCAACTATTTTATTGCGTGCTTTAGGCATGGATACAGAAGAAATTTTAGATACTTTCTTCGAGAAAATAACAGTTACTGTTGCAAAAGACGGGGTGTTAAGCATTGAATTAATTCCTGAGCGTTTGCGTGGTGAGTTAGCAGCATTTGATATTAGTTTAGATGATGAAGTATTGGTAAAAGAAGGTCGTCGTGTAACCGCGAGGCATATTAAAAAACTTGAAGCTGCTGGTATTAAAAAATTAGATGTTCCTGTTGATTATATGCTAGGCAAGCGACTAGCGAATAATTATATTGATGAAGTTACGGGCGAAGTTGTTGCAAATGCAAACGATGAGTTAACAGAAGAATTACTTGAAAAGTTTAATGATGCAGATATTAAAGTATTCAACGTATTATACACTAATGATTTAGATCGTGGAGCTTTTATTTCAAATACATTGAATATTGACCCTACTAAGACACAATTAGAAGCAATGGTGGAAATCTATCGCATGATGCGTCCGGGTGAGCCACCAACAAAAGAGGCTGCAGAGAATTTATTCCATAATCTGTTCTTTACCGAAGAGCGTTATGACTTATCAGATGTAGGGCGAATGAAGTTTAATCGTCGTCTTGAGATAGAAGGAGAGACAGGTCCTAGTATCCTTTATGACGCTCGTTATTTAAAAAGTCGTACAGATAAACTATCAAAGCAACTAGTAGAAAAGTATGCTGAACAATATGAGAAGATTAAAGAAGCGGGTGATGCGGATTCAGATATTGTTAATGTCTTAAAGCGTCTTATCGCAATTCGAGACGGACATGATGTTGTTGATGATATTGATCATCTTGGTAATCGTCGTATTCGAAGTGTAGGTGAAATGGCTGAAAATGCTTTTCGTGTTGGTTTAGTGCGTGTTGAGCGTGCAGTTAAAGAGCGTTTAACAATGGCGGAAAGTGAAGGTTTGATGCCGCAAGAGCTGATTAATGCGAAGCCTGTATCAGCGGCGGTTAAAGAATTCTTTGGTTCAAGCCAACTATCACAATTCATGGATCAGAATAATCCATTAGCTGAAGTCACGCATAAACGCCGTATTTCGGCTTTAGGTCCTGGTGGTCTAACTCGTGAGCGTGCAGGCTTTGAGGTGCGTGATGTCCATCCAACACACTATGGTCGAGTTTGTCCAATTGAAACGCCTGAAGGTCCAAATATCGGCTTAATTAACTCGCTATCTGTTTTTGCGAAAACCAATGATTATGGCTTTCTTGAAACACCTTATCGCAAGGTTGTTGATGGTAGAGTAACGGATGAGATTGTGTACTTATCTGCTATTGAAGAGTCACGTTATGTTATTGCACAAGCAAGTGCCAAGTTAGATGATACGGGCAAGTTTCTTGATGATACGGTTTCAGTACGCTACCAAAATGAATTTACTATGGCAGACATCGCTAAAGTTGAGTATATGGATGTGTCGCCTAAACAAATCGTATCAGTAGCTGCATCTTTAATTCCCTTCTTAGAACATGATGATGCAAACCGTGCTTTGATGGGATCAAACATGCAACGTCAAGCTGTACCTTGTTTACGTGCGGATGCACCAGTTTGTGGTACAGGCATGGAAAGAGCCGTTGCGGTTGACTCAGGTTCAGCGGTTAAAGCAAAGCGTGGCGGTATTATTGATTCAGTTGATGCTACTCGTATCGTTATCCGTGTGAATAATGAGGAAGCAACGGAAAAAGAAGGTGGGGTGGATATATATAACTTGACTAAATATGTTCGCTCTAACCAAAACACATGTGTTAATCAGAGACCTATTGTTAAAGTTGGTGATAAAGTTGAACGTGGTGATGTATTAGCTGATGGTTCTTCAACCGATATGGGTGAGTTAGCACTTGGGCAAAATATGCTAATCGCTTTTATGCCTTGGAATGGATACAACTTTGAAGATTCTATTCTACTATCAGAGCGTGTTTTGCAAGAGGATCGCTATACCTCTATTCATATTGAAGAACTAACTTGTTTAGCTCGTGATACTAAGCTAGGTCCAGAAGAAATTTCTGCTGATATTCCAAATGTTAGTGAAAGTCAGCTTGCGAAGTTAGATGAGTGCGGAATTATTCATGTAGGTGCAGAAGTAAAAGGCGGTGATGTTTTAGTTGGTAAGGTCACGCCAAAAGGCGAAACACAGCTTACCCCAGAAGAAAAACTACTGCGTGCCATCTTCGGTGAAAAAGCATCGGATGTAAAAGATACTTCTTTACGTATGAAATCTAGCGTCGCTGGAACAGTAGTTGATGTACAGGTATTTACACGAGATGGGGTAGAAAAAGACTCTCGTGCTATTGATATTGAAGAAGCTGAACTAGAAAAATTTCGTAAGGACTTACGTGATGAACTACGTATTTTCCGTAGCGATATTTTCGAACGGGCGGCTAATTTAATTATAGGAAAAGTAGCCGCAAGTGGTCCTGCAGGTATCAAATCAGGTAATAAAGTTACTGAAGCCGTATTAAAATCAATAGGGCAAAATGATTGGCTTGCCATTCGTTTAGAAGATGAAATACTCAACGAGCAAATTGAGCAATTAGCCAAACAACTTGAAGATAAAAAGGTCTCATACGAAGAGCGTTTACAGAAACAGCGAGAAAAAATTACATCCGGTGATGACTTACCACCCGGTGTATTAAAAATGGTAAAAGTATATGTTGCTATCAAACGCCGTATGCAGCCAGGTGATAAAATGGCAGGTCGCCACGGAAACAAAGGGGTTGTTTCTCGTATTGTTCCTATTGAAGATATGCCCCATACTGCTGATGGTCGCCCTGTTGATATTGTACTCAATCCATTAGGTGTCCCTTCTCGAATGAATGTTGGGCAAGTGCTTGAAACACACTTAGGCTGGGCAGCTAAAGGCTTGGGTGAAAAAATTGGTCGTATGGTTGATGCTAAAGTTGCTATGGATGAATTACGTAGTTTCTTAAGTGAAATCTATGAAACAGGTGGTAGTCCAGAACAGAATGCAGAAATGATTGCATCAATGACGGATGAAGAAATTCTGGATATGTGTAAAAACCTACGTCGTGGTGTAACTATGGCAACCCCTGTCTTTGACGGTGCATCTGAGGAAGACATTCGCAAGATGTTACGATTAGCTGACTTGCCAGAATCAGGGCAGACTATATTATACGATGGTCGTACTGGTGAGAAATTTGAGCGTGAAGTTACGGTTGGGTATATGCACATGCTGAAATTAAACCACTTGGTTGATGATAAAATGCACGCACGCTCAACAGGACCTTATAGCCTTGTTACTCAGCAACCACTTGGTGGTAAGGCTCAATTCGGTGGTCAGCGTTTCGGTGAGATGGAAGTCTGGGCACTTGAGGCGTATGGTGCCGCTTATACCTTACAAGAAATGTTAACCGTTAAGTCAGACGATGTGCAGGGAAGAAATCGTATGTATAAGAACATCGTTGATGGTGATCATTATATGGAAGCAGGTATGCCTGAATCCTTTAATGTATTGATGAAGGAAATTCGCTCACTTGGTTTGAATATCGAACTAGAGAGTAGCTCATAGTCTCAGTGTATGAGGTTGTTGTGCTCTTAAGGAATAAACAAGCTAAGCTATAAACAGGTGTAATTTATAGCTTGTTGTTGCAAATATAGCAGGCGGAAGATAAAGCATGAAAGATTTACTGAATATCTTTAAACAAGAGAAAGAAACAGAAGAGTTTGATGCAATTCGTATTGGATTAACATCACCTGAAGTTATCCGTTCTTGGTCTTATGGTGAAGTAAAAAAGCCAGAAACAATTAATTATCGTACATTTAAGCCTGAGCGAGATGGTTTATTCTGTGCCAAAATTTTTGGTCCGGTGAAAGATTATGAATGTCTTTGTGGTAAATATAAACGCCTGAAGCATCGTGGTGTAATTTGTGAGAAATGTGGGGTAGAAGTTACACAAACAAAAGTTCGCCGTGATCGCATGGCACATATAGAGCTAGCTTGCCCTGTGGCTCATATTTGGTTCTTAAAATCACTCCCTTCACGTATTGGCTTATTGTTAGACATGACTTTGCGTGATATTGAGCGAGTGCTTTATTTTGAAGCGTTTGTTGTTATCGAGCCAGGTATGACAACGCTAGAGCGTGGTGAGTTAATGACTGATGAAGCTTATCTTGAAGCTTTAGAAGAGTTTGGAGATGAGTTTGAAGCAAAAATGGGTGCAGAAGCTATTTTGCAAATGCTAGAGTCTGTTGATTTAAAAGAAGAAGCAGAACAGCTACGTGAAGATGCAACACAGACTAAATCGGAAACAAAACTTAAGCGTATTGGCAAACGACTTAAATTAATTGAAAGCTTTATGGAATCAGGTAATAAGCCTGAATGGTTGATTCTAAAAGTTTTGCCGGTATTGCCACCTGATTTACGTCCACTGGTTCCATTAGATGGTGGACGCTTTGCAACCTCCGATCTTAATGATTTATATCGTCGGGTCATCAATAGAAATAACCGCTTAAATCGTCTGCTTGAGCTAAATGCTCCTGATATTATCGTACGTAATGAAAAGCGAATGTTACAAGAAGCCGTTGATGCTTTATTGGATAATGGTCGTCGTGGTCGTGCAATTACTGGTTCAAATAAACGACCATTAAAGTCTTTATCCGATATGATTAAGGGAAAACAAGGGCGTTTCCGTCAAAATTTATTGGGTAAACGTGTCGATTATTCAGGTCGCTCTGTTATTGTTGTTGGTCCCACACTTAGGTTGCATCAATGTGGTTTACCAAAGAAAATGGCATTAGAGTTATTTAAGCCATTTATTTTTGGAAAGCTACAACGGCGTGGTTTAGCTACAACAATTAAAGCAGCTAAAAAATTAGTAGAACGTGAAACACCCGATGTTTGGGATATTCTAGAAGAAGTTATCCGTGAACATCCGATCATGCTAAATAGAGCACCTACATTGCACCGCTTGGGTATTCAGGCATTTGAGCCTGTTTTAATTGAAGGTAAAGCAATTCAATTGCACCCATTAGTTTGTGCTGCTTTCAATGCAGACTTCGATGGTGACCAAATGGCAGTGCATGTGCCTTTATCTATTGAAGCTCAGTTAGAAGCTCGTGCTTTGATGATGGCATCAAATAATGTATTAGCTCCAGCAAGTGGTGAGCCAATTATTGTACCTTCACAAGACATTGTATTAGGTTTGTACTATATGACACGTGTTTCGGCGAATGCTAAAGGTACTGGCATGATAATTTCTGGTGCGGAAGAGGCATTACGTGCTTATGAAACAGGGCATGTGAGTCTACATGCAAAAGTAAAAGCAAAAATTCGAGAGTGTGTAAAAGATGAAAATGGTGTACTAAAAGAAAAGTATACGGTTGTTGATACAACAATTGGTCGTGCAATTTTAAGCGGTATTTTGCCTGATGGTTTACCGTTTGAGATTATGAATACAGTACTTAAGAAAAAGGCTATTTCAAAGTTAATTGACCATGCATACCGTTATGTTGGTTTAAAAAGTACAGTCATTTTTGCGGACCAATTAATGTACACAGGCTATAAATATGCAGCTAAAGCAGGTGTTTCTTTCTGTGCTGATGATATGGCAATACCAAAAGAAAAAGCAGAAATCTTGGCAGAAGCTGAAGCTGATGTAAAAGAGATTGAAAATCAATATGCCACTGGTCTGGTGACACAAGGTGAACGATATAATAAAGTCATTGATATTTGGACTCGAACCAATGAGCGTGTCGCAAAAGCCATGATGGATGGTATTGGGCAAGAGGAGGTCACTGACCTAGATGGTAATAAAGTTACTCAAGATTCTTTTAATTCTATTTATATGATGGCCGACTCCGGAGCTCGGGGATCAGCAGCTCAAATCAGACAGCTTGCAGGAATGCGTGGTTTGATGGCAAAGCCTGATGGCTCAATCATTGAAACTCCTATTACATCAAATTTCCGTGAGGGCTTGAATGTATTACAATATTTTATTTCTACGCATGGTGCTCGTAAAGGTTTAGCAGATACGGCATTAAAGACGGCTAACTCAGGTTACTTAACACGCCGCTTAGTTGATGTAGCACAGGATTTGGTGGTTACAGAAGAAGATTGTGGTACACAAGATGGTTTAGTAATGAAAGCTATCATCGAAGGGGGTGATGTTGTTTTGCCACTAGGGACACGGGTATTAGGTCGTGTTGCTGCAACAGATGTTGTTAAAAATGGCAAGGTTATTTTCCCAGCAGGAACATTATTTGATGAAGATTTAGTCGAAGAACTAGAAAGACAAGCCATTGACGAAGTACGAGTCCGTTCTGCAATAACCTGTGAAAATAAATATGGTATTTGTGCCTCTTGCTATGGTAGAGACCTTGCTCGTGGTCACAAAGTTAATATTGGTGAGGCAGTTGGTGTTATTGCTGCTCAATCAATTGGCGAACCCGGTACACAATTGACGATGCGTACTTTCCATATTGGTGGTGCAGCCAGTCGGGCAGCAGCGGATAATAATATTACAATCCGTACAGCAGGCACAATAGAGTTGCTTAATGCAAAAACCGTTCAAAATAAAGAAGGGCATTTGGTTTCGGTATCTCGCTCTGGGGAATTAAGTGTATTGGATGAAGATGGTCGAGAGCGAGAGCGTTATAAAGTACCTTATGGTGCAATTATTACGGTTAATAGTGGTGATAAAGCAGAAGCAGGACAAGAGGTTGCACATTGGGATCCACATACACACCCAATTATCAGTGAAGTTGCTGGCAGAGTTCAGTTCGCCGACTTTTCAGATACAACGATTGAAACGAGAATTGATGAAATCACTGGTTTAACATCAACTGTTGTAAAAGATGTCATGGCTCGTGGTACTGGTGGAAAAGACCTTCGCCCAACGATTCGTTTAGTTGATGAGAATGGTGATTCATTATATTTTGAAGATAGCACTGTTCCTGTTCAATATCCATTAGTAGGCGGTGCAGTGGTTAATCTGCAAAATGGTGCAACCGTAGAAGTAGGTGATGTTTTAGCAAGATTACCACAAGAGTCATCGACAACACGTGATATTACGGGTGGTTTGCCACGAGTTGCTGATTTATTTGAAGCAAGAAAGCCAAAAGACCCTGCAGTTATGGCAGAGGCAACAGGTACAGTCTCCTTTGGTAAGGAGACAAAAGGTAAACAGCGACTTGTTATCACAGACAAAGATGGCGTTGCTCATGAGGAGTTAATTCCAAAATGGAGAAAAGTGAACGTCTTTGAGGGTGAGCAAGTTGAAAAAGGAGATGTAGTTGTTGATGGTGAGCGTAGCTTGCATGATATATTACGTTTACTAGGACCTATTAAACTAGCTGAACATCTAGTTAATGAAATACAAGATGTTTATCGTTTACAAGGTGTCGGTATTAATGATAAGCATATTGAAGTCATTAATCGTCAAATGATGCGTAAGGTTGAAATCAGAGATCCAGGTGAGAGTCGTTTCTTGAAAGGTGAGCAAATTGATTATTGGCGAGTCTTAGAGGAAAATGAAAAACTTGAGGCGGCTGGTAAACTACCTATTCAATATGAACGTCTATTACTAGGTATTACCAAAGCATCATTAGTGACAGATTCCTTTATATCAGCTGCTTCATTCCAGGAGACAACTCGTGTGTTGACGGAAGCATCCGTTCAAGGGGCTCGTGATGAATTGCGTGGTTTGAAAGAGAATGTCATAGTGGGTCGCTTAATTCCCGCAGGAACTGGTTTAGCTCACCATAGAGCAAGGCAAAGAAAAAGAATTAACCCTAATGTTAAAATACCAACGATGCCAGCACCAGAAACGGCTATATCATCAGATAATGAAGGCTAATTGAATTTAATTAATTATCTAAAAGTTACCCTATTTTTTTGGTATAAAGTCTCCTAATAG
>JALWYT010000280.1 GCA_026992705.1 Thiotrichaceae bacterium | reverse complement strand
GTATTATATTAATTACCTTTCGTCGGTATTTAATGTCATTCAGTTTGAATTAAGCTATATCGTTTTTTCAATAGCCGTCTATAATATGAGTCTGTTAAGCCCTTGAATATGTATTCTCCCCTATCATGAATTTTATAAAAAAAATCATGGTCGTACCGCATATTCAGTCACAAACTGAGAATTGGTGGCTTTAATGTGGATTCAGGTATAAAAATAACAATTGGTACTTTATTGATGCGATTACTTAAATTTACGTCTAAATTATTATTTTTGCTATCACTGATCTCAATAGCTATATCCCTTAATGCAGCTCCTGTTGGCTTTAATGTCAGTGGAATTTATAAGCTTAATTCATCCCTACCCTTTACTGATTTATTTAAGCTTAGTCAAGGCTGGTATACCTCTTGTGAATATGATTGGCAGACTAAACAAGCAATTGATCCAGGTTGTACAGCAAATAATTCATTCAATACTAAAGAACAAGACTGGCTAGATATTGATGCAAATGGCTGGGTACGTTCATTACCGTTGCGGAGCGAACGCCCAATCTTTACTAGTGTTATTAGTAGCATCAATTTACCAACACATTTTCCTTTAGGCTCTTATGTTGCGTTATATGAAGGTGAAGGTGATATACGAGTCGAGGGAGGTGTCATAATAAAGAGTCAATCACAAGGACGTATTGCTTTTGACATAACAACCGTTAAAAAAGGCTTAAAGATTCGTATTAAAACAACAAATCCACAAAATTATATTCGTAATATTCACCTTATTGCTGCTCGCAATGAAAGCTCTTTTCGACACAATCGAATTAATCCAGACTACATCAGTAAAGTACGACCATTCAATGCTATTCGCTTTATGCCTTGGCAAAACTCAAAAAATACCACTTTAATTAACTGGTCCGAACGCCCAACACTTAATCACTCACATTATAATACTAATAAAGGTGTACCTATCGAAATAATGGTTGATGTTGCTAACCAAGCTAATGCCGACCCTTGGTTTAGTATGCCTTATAAAGCTAATGATGACTTTATTCGCAACTTTGCACGCCTGGTTAAGCAACGCTTAAATCATGGAAGAAAAGTCTATGTCGAATATTCTAATGAAGTTTGGAATGCACTGTACCCTGTTCACCACATGGCAGCTCGCCAAGCAATTAGCCGTTGGCCAAGCAAATACAAAGAAAAAGCAGGTTTACGGAAACAATATTTAATTGCTAATTGGTATGGCGAAAAAAGTGCAAAAACTTGCCAAATATGGAAACAGGAATTCGGTACGCAAAGTGGTCGTGTTATTTGTGTAATCGCATCCTTTGCACGCACCCCTGACATTGGTAGAGAAGCATTAGCCTGCCCATTATCAAGCTATGCTCCGTGTGCAAGCGGCATGGGGGCTTATGCAGTTGCCCCTTATTTTGGGGATAATGTCGCGCTTATCAAAAACCGTGCTCAAGTTAAACAATGGGCTCACAGTGGTGAAGCAGGCTTAAATAAATTATTCAACGAACTTGATCACGGTGGTGAACTCAATGGTGGTCCTGCGGGTGGTTCTATTCAACTAGCTTATGAAAATGGCATGAAAGGTAGTATTCAAGTTGCTAGAGAATTTGGTTTGGAGTTAGTTGCTTATGAAGCAGGTCAACACTTAAAGCGTGATGACCCACCACATACTATTCGTGATCCAGCTATTAAACAAATGTTCTTAAAAGCCAATCTTGATCCTAGAATGGGCAAACTTTATACAAAATATCTAAACACTTGGCGACAAGCTGGCGGTGGACTACTACTACACTTTTACGGAATTGCAGAGTCTGAACCTGATACCGCATTTGGCATGTTAGAAAGCGTATACTCAGCTAACTCTCCGAAATATAATGCCCTATTAAATTATTCACGTCAATAATAACCAGTAACCACCAGTTTTAACTGGTGGCTAGTGACTAAAGAAGAAAACTCATATTTATTTTAAGCTAATTTTCTAAAATGTGTTGCAAAATCAAATCTGCCATCCCTGTAACCGCCCCCATATGTTCCACAATCTTTATTTCAATATCAGGATATTCTTGTTGTTTCTCTTTAATTATTTTGGGTATATCTTCTGATACATGCCGCCCTGCAGATAAAAAATAAGGAAAAACAATAATTGTTTTAGCCCCATCATTGATACACTGCTCTACTCCCTCAGGAATGGAAGGTATGACTAGTTCTAAAAATGCACATCTAATACTTAAAAAATTCCTCTCTGCAATATTTTCAATTTGTTGCCCTATTCGTCGAACTTCTTTATTCGATAATTCCCGACGACTCCCATGTGCAACTAATAATAAGCTTTTCACAACCACCTCTGGTATCTTATTGAGTAACTTGAACTCTGCACTTATTTATAAAGTATTTCAAGAAGCAGATACTTTGATAGGGTAAAAAGTTAGCCATAATGTTGAAATTATAAAAAATAATTAATTTCATAAACTTTAGTTATTTTAGGTAAACATAATTAAACAAATAAACAGACATAAGGGAAAACCCTAATACAGCTCGGCACATCTTCTAATTGTTAATCTTACCACTTAATCTATGATTCTTACTATTAGTAACGGCACTAGGAGGAGATTTTAAAGTAGAAGGCTTTCTAGGTCTTAAATTTTAATTATCAGTTTAGTCGGTTGTCACTAAAGCTTATTATCCTAAATTTATGTCAATACAGACTCAGCTATATTGTATTTCAGTTCTACAGCTTTAGTACAAATCATGTTTACTTCCCAGGAGGGTATACATAAAAATGAATAACTCACTACGTAAACTAGCAGTATTGGGGCTTGCTCCTGCTGTTATGTTATCAGTCTTATCTCTATCTTCGACTACAATGGCGGAAGATAAAAAAGCAAAAATGACGGGTAAAGAAATTGCATTTGACCGAAAAAAAGGCAATTGCCTTGCTTGTCATAAGATAGCCGGTGGAAATTTAGCAGGTAACATTGGACCAGAGCTTATAGCAATGAAGGCTCGTGGTTTTGATAAAGAAAAGTTACGTGCACAAATTGAGGATGCAAGTATAGCTAACCCTGAAACAATAATGCCTCCATTTGGAAAGCATAAAATACTATCAGAAAAAGAAATTGATAAAGTTGTTGATTTCATTTTAACGCTATAATTCAGGAGTAGCAAAATATGATGAAAAAATTACCTCTAATTCTTGGTGTTTGTCTAACACTTGGTGTATCAGCTAGTGTTCAAGCAACACCAGCTGATGATTTAAAAACATTTCAAAACTATTACAAAAAATTATTTCCTGATGTATCAGAACAAGAATTTGGCAATGGTGTTTATGCCATTGACAAAGTTAGTCGTGAAAGTTGGGAAGCGATTGAGGAATTTCCACCTTATGAACCTGCGATTGATGCAGGCAAAAAAATGTGGGAGACCCCATTTAAAAACGGAAAATCTTATAAAGACTGTTTTCCAGATGGACCTGCAATTGCAGCTAAGTATCCACATTGGAACAAAGAAAAAGGTATGGTAATGACTTTACCCCTGGCAATTAATAATTGCCTTGAAGCTAACGGTGAAGAAAAACTTAAGTACAAAAAAGGAAAAATCAACAATATCCTTTCTTACATTGCATTTGAATCACGTGGACAAAAAATTAATGTTGAAATTCCTGATGACTCTAAAGCCCTTGAAGCTTATCAAAAGGGTAAAGATTTTTGGTTAGCAAAGCGTGGACAATTAAATTTAGCATGCGCTGACTGTCATGCAATGAGTGCAGGAAAACATATTCGGGCAGACATTTTAAGCCCAGCTTATGGTCATACTACATATTTCCATGTTTATCTCTCTAAATGGGGTGTAATGGGCACATGACACTGTAGCTTTTCAGGGTGGAATAAACAAG
>JALWYT010000279.1 GCA_026992705.1 Thiotrichaceae bacterium | reverse complement strand
CTGAACCAGAAAGTGAATTAGAGATTGAGTCAGAAGCTGAGTCTGAAACTGAGCTAGAAGTTAAAACCAAAATTGAGCCAGAAACGAAAGCCGAAACCGAATCAGCCTCTGAAATCGAGCCAGACGCTAAATCTGAGTCAAACCCTGAAATCGAGCCAGAAGTAGAGGCTGAACCAGAAGCTAAAACCGAGCCAAACACAAGCCCAGTAGCCGATCACTCAGATAAAACCATCTTCAAATTATTCCAAAGCGATTTACCCGAACTGCTTGAAGCTATTGATGATGCCATGTTGGCAATTCATCATGAGCAAGACAATAAAGAGCATCTTACCGAGCTAGAACGCCAATTGCATACTCTCAAAGGCGGTGCTCGTATGGTTGATGCCCAAGATTTAGCGGATATTGCACATCATGCCGAAACCCTGCTTTCAGAAATCTCTGAAGGCATCAAAACTTTAGATAATCAATCACTTAATGAACTACAAACCGCTATCGACAAAATTCAGAATTTATCTGAAGCCTTATTAATGGATGAAGAAATTGCTGAACTTGAGGATGAGGCGGATAAAGCCACACAAACTCAACCCGTGCAAACCTTCCAGTTTGAAATCAGTAAACCCAAAGAAGGCTATCGCAGCTTATTAGAACAAGTTATCGCAGAACAAAAAGATAGCTTGCCTGAAGTGGCAATCATTGAAGATGATAATTTAAGTGCAGATTCACCAATCCCAGAGCAATTAGCCTCAAGCCGTGAGACTATTCGCCTGCCTGCTAAATTAATCGACAAAATGGTGGGTATCTCGACAGACCTTAATATCAATCAAGCTCGTCTAAGTGAGCATTTGCAACACTTTGCCGAAGATATTGATGAATTAATGATGACCGCTATGCGACTGCATCATCTCTTGCGTAGCCTAGAATTAGAAACCGAAGAGCAAATTCGCCACAGCTACGAAATCGAACACGGCACACAAACCGATGATAAATTTGATCCGCTAGAAATGGATCAATACTCAGAAATTCAGCAGCTTTCACGCTTTATTCAAGAAGGCTTGAATGACCTCGGCAGTATTGAAAAAAATCTCTCCGCGGAGCAGGCAAGAATTAATCAAGTGCTAAAACAACAATCAAGCATTAGCCGTGAAATGCAGCAAGAGTTGCTATCGACTCGTTTAACCGAAATCAGCTTGATTGTCCCGCGTTTACAACGTATTGCGAGGCAGACTGCCAGCAGCTTAAACAAAGAAATTGAATTCATTGTCAATGGTGAGCAGTGCGAACTAGACCGTGTTGTTTTACAGAAAATCACCGCTCCATTAGAACACATGCTGCGTAATGCCATTTCACACGGTATTGAATCCCCTGAACAACGCAAAAAACAGGGCAAGCCACGTTTAGGGAAAATCATCTTCGATATTCAACGTGATGGGGCGGAAATTGTGATGCAATTAAGCGATGACGGGCAGGGCATTAATAAAGAAGCCGTTTACCAAAAGGCGGTTGAGCTAGGTTTAATTAAGCAGGATGATGTGCTTAGCGATAATGAAATATATCGTTTGATTTTCCACTCAGGCTTATCCACCACTGAAACGCTAGACCAAATCTCAGGACGTGGGGTCGGTATGGATGTTGCTTATAATGCCATTAAAAATATGGGCGGCAGTGTGCAACTTGAATCTAGCCCACAGGGGACAACATTCACAATCCGCCTACCGCTAACACTGGCTACAAATAATGTACTGCTTATCGAAGTGAGCGGTGAAGAATATGCTATCCCGATGTCGGGCATTATTGGCTTAAAACGCATTCGCTATGGCGACTTGCAAAAGCTATTAAAGCAGGACAACCCCAGTATTCGCTACAATCAACAAGATTATCGCATACAGCGATTAGCTCATATATTGCAGCAAGCCGACAGCAGCAAGCCAAAAGCGGATGACAAATTCCCGCTGGTTTTTGTGCATATTGACCAACAGTATGTGGCTTTCCAAGTCGATAAAATTATTGGCAATCGAGAAGTGGTTATCAAACCACTTAATGCCATGCTACATACCTTGCGACTCTATTCCGCCGCAACCATCCAAACAGATGGCAAAGTCATTTTAATTTTAAACTCTTCTGAATTAGTACACCGCAAAGCCTCAAAAGCTAAGCCAAAAGCCGCTGCAACAAAACCATCATCCAAAGTGAAAACGATTATGGTTGTGGATGATTCAATCACTATCCGCAAAGTGACAGAGAAGCTATTACGCAGCCATGCCTATCATGTTGTGACCGCTAAAGACGGTATGCACGCTTTAGAAAAAATTAATGATTACAAACCTGATTTAATGTTGCTGGATATTGAAATGCCTAAAATGGATGGCTTTGAATTATTAGCCAATCTACGCAATTCCAAAGAATGGAAAGATTTAGCCGTGATTATGATTTCATCCCGCACAGGAGAAAAACACCGCAAACGAGCGGAGGAAATAGGCATCAACGCCTTTTTAGGAAAGCCTTATCAAGAAGAAACACTGCTTAAGCATATCCAAACAATTTTGGCAGGAGAAAACATCACATGCTAAAAAACAATACACCACCAATCAAAAGCTTAGTTGTCCCCCTAGAGCTAGGAAATTTGATTATTCCAAACAATATCATGCTGGAAATGATTAACATTGAAGCTCAAGAAAAAACTCAATTTATCAACTGGTTAGACTGGCATGGCAAACAAATTCCACTCATCTCACTGGAATCACTCTGCCTATCCGAACAAAGCAATCGCAATAATAAACAATGTATTATTTTACACACGTTGCTAGACAACAAAGAACTTAGCTTTATCGCCATCGAATCCAAAGGCTCACCCCACAGTGTAGAAGTCACCAAAGAAACCCTACGCGATGATCACAAAAAAAATGAAACCCGCTGTCCTTACATTGCTAGTTATGTACGAGTCGGTAATATTCCCTGCATGATTCCAGATTTGCCTGCTATTGAAATCGTTGTAGGGGAGATGTTATTACACACTCTTAAATAGAACCACATAGAGTATAAAAGTTTTTTAAATTGCAAAATCCCCTAAGCCAGGGTTAGCTGGTATACTGTAGTAGTGTTTGAGCTCTATTGTTAAGCCATTTTTTTAAATGATGAAAACCTTTAATTACCTTCAGTTCTGATTTTCTGCCTCTTATACCCTTATACAGATCCCAACCCAACGAACTTGCAGATTTAACCAATAATCAGCGGATACACTAAAAAACTTAGACAACCTTAATGCAGTTATTTTCCTAGGAACATTAAAATAGAGCTTTTAATATCTGATAATAAACCATTAGAAAATGGCAATATAGAACAAATTAGTGTCTATTATCATGTCTTGATATGCAGCTTTATTTTCCAATACAAAATGAACTAAAGATTTTCCCAAGAAGATCATCTGGGGTGTATTTTCCTGTGATTTGTCCTAGGGTTTCTTGTGCTAGTTTTAATTCTTCTGCCATGAGTTCGCCTGCGTTGAAGGTTTTTAGTTGGATTTCAGCGTTTTCTAGGGCTTGTTGGGTTTGTTCTAGGGCGGTGATGTGTCTGCGGCGGGCGATAAAGCTGCCTTCGGTGTTGCTTTGATAGCCCATTTTTTGTTTTAGTACGGTTTTTAATTCATCAATTCCTAGTTTTTCTTTGGCAGATAGGTAGATTTCATCGCCGAATATGCCTGCCTCGTGTCCGCTTTTGTCAATTTTATTATGAACAATCAGGCGTGGTAGGTGGGCGGGGATTTTGTCGAGTATTGCGATATGCTCTTGCTCATCATCGGCTAGGCTGTCATCTCGTAAAACTAGGACTAAATCGGCTTTTTCGATGGCTTCCCATGCTCGTTTGATGCCGATTTGTTCGACAACATCATCGCTGTCTCTCAAG
>JALWYT010000278.1 GCA_026992705.1 Thiotrichaceae bacterium | reverse complement strand
CATTACGACTTTGCATAAAATCATCAAAACAATAGCGTTGAGTCAAAGCGGGATAATGCTCTGCAAGCCAATTGTAGTGTTTTTTCTCCGCTCGCTGGATAACGGGGTGACATGCCCATAATGTATCGTCAAGATCAAAAGCAATACATCGAATTGTCATAAAATGAGGTCCTAAAAATGAAAATAATACACTTTGTTTTTTTATTGTTTTTCACCATAACAACACCACTTAACGCCAAAACCTTAGTGCTAATTCACGGTTATATGGAAGATGGCATGGCATGGCGAAACAGCGGAGCAAGCATCGCGTTACAACAAAATCATTGGATAGATGGGGGAACATTACGCATAAATCAATACGGTGTTGTTAAATATCCTGCTGGCTTTACACCTAAAAACCGTGATGTATTCTATACCGTAGAATTACCTTGGACAAAACCCATAGAAGTACAAAGCCAACTATTGCTGAACTATTTACAAGCAATCTATTCTGTCAGACAAGAAAATCTCGCACTAGCGGCACATTCTAATGGCGGAGTGGTTGCACGTTATTTTTTAGTAAATAATCGAAGTATTCCAGTCAATGCTTTAATCACCGTTGCAAGCCCACATTTGGGTTCATCATTAGCCAAATACGCTTATTTAATGACAAAAACACCCGCTGACGATATGGCAAAAGTAGCAGGCAATGATGCCATCAAAAAATCCAAACGACTTTTTGCTGAGCTCAAACCAGAAAAGCCCATTAATTTTTTATACCGACTCAACCATCAAATGCACCCCAATATTCATTATTTATCAATTGTACGAAGCAATCACAAAAAAACACCTAGCAAATTTGATTATGTCGTCTCCTCAGACAGCCAAAACATGAATCACATCTACGCACTACGCGGGCGTTCCGCCGTTTTTGCAAATAACCAAGCTCATGGTTTATCTGCTTTGGATGGTTGGCTGATCGCACAGTTTTTGAGGAATATTTAAGCGAGGCAAGAGATTCCTTGAATGTTTCATGCTTTAATAAGCACTTTGTTGAATTTAACTCTCACCATGATGCGAATTATCACTGTAAACACAAATGGAATCCGAGCAGCAGCTCGTAAAGGCTTTTTTGATTGGCTAAAAACTGAGAATGCGGATGTTGTCTGTATTCAGGAAACCAAAGCTCAAGAATGGCAATTAGAAGACCCCATTTTCAAGCCAGAATCCTATTATTGCTACTATCACGATGCTGAGAAAAAAGGCTACAGCGGTGTTGCTTTGTACTGCAAAAAAGAGCCCGATGAAGTGATTTTTGGCATGGGTGATGAACGCTTTGATCGTGAAGGGCGTTATATTGAAGCAACATTTGGCAAATTAAGTATTGCCTCCTTATATATGCCATCTGGCTCTGCCAAAGAAGTACGTCAGGCTTTTAAATATGAGTGCATGGATTTCTTTATGGAAAAAATGCTAGAAATGAAAGCCTCAGGGCGAGATTATATCATCTGCGGTGATTGGAATATTGCTCACACCAAAGCCGATATTAAAAATTGGCGTGGCAATCAAAAAAATTCAGGCTTCTTGCCTGAAGAGCGAGCATGGTTTGATACATTATTTGGCGAGGTCGGTTTTATTGATGCATTCCGTGAATTAGAGCAGGAAGAACATCAATATACATGGTGGTCAAATCGTGGCAAAGCGTATGAAAATAACACAGGTTGGCGAATTGATTACCAAGTTTTATCACCTAGCATGAAAAATAAAGTCATCGCGACTAGAATATACAAAAATGAACGATTTTCAGATCATGCTCCTTTAATTATCGACTATGATTATGATTTGGGTCCATAATTTAACAATTAGAAAGAAAACTTATGACAACAATAACTGAACAGAAAAGCTGGATAGATGCCCTAAAAGCCTTTTTCCATCCTCGTGTTATTACCATGCTGTTCTTAGGACTCTCTGCGGGGATTCCTATTTTACTGATTTTTTCCTCATTAGGCTTATGGCTGCGGGAAGCAGGGATTGATAGAGGGACTGTCACCATGTTTAGTTGGGCAGCACTCGGTTATTCCTTTAAATTCGTTTGGGCTCCATTAATTGACCGTTTGCCTGTCCCCTTACTTACACGCTGGCTTGGTCGGCGACGTGCTTGGATTTTAGTCGCTCAAAGTAGCATTATTATTGCGATTATCTGGATGGCATCAACCAATCCAGCACAAGGTGGTAATACATTGGTAATGATGGCATTTGCCACCGTACTACTTGGTTTTTCCTCTGCCACACAAGATATTGTTATTGATGCCTATCGTATTGAAGCAGCCGAGCCAGCATTACAAGCCATGATGTCTTCCACATATATCGCAGGCTATCGTATCGGTATGCTGATTGCAGGAGCGGGGGCATTATTTATTGCGGACTATTTTGGCTCATCAATGGATAATTATAATTATCAAGCATGGACATATGCTTATTGGGCAATGGCAGTCACCATGCTAATCGGCGTAGTTACTACCCTGATTATTGCTGAACCTGAAGTTGACCGCTCTGCAGAAACAGATCACAGCACCCGTGATTATCTTGGTTTTTTAGCCCTATTTGTATTTGCGGTGCTTGGCTTTATCGGTGCATTTATTTACACATCAAGCGATGGAGTTAGAGAAACAAAAGACTCGCTGACAGCGATGTTGGGTAATAAAGTATTATCAGGCTTTTTAGTCGAAACATTTCGGCTGGCGTTAGCGATTTTATCTGCTTTTATTATGGCAAAGATTGTATTGCTTACTAAAATCGTCAACCAACAAATGCTGCAAGAAACTTATATTGCCCCGATTAAAGATTTCTTCAAACGCTATGGCATGGGGCTTGCTTTATTATTACTTGCCTTGATTGGTTTATATCGAATTTCAGATATTGTACTTGGCGTAATTGCCAATGTGTTTTACCAAGATTTGGGATATACCAAAACAGAAATTGCCTCAATTGTAAAAACTTTCGGCTTATTTATGACAATTGCAGGTGGCTTTTTAGGTGGTATTTTATCGGTTCGCTATGGTGTTATGCGAACCTTGTTTTTAGGTGCACTTCTAGTTGTACTCACCAATTTATTATTTGTCGCTCTCGCCAAAATGGGGCATAACCCCTATATGCTATATGTTGTGATTTCCGCTGATAATATTTCAGGCGGCTTGGCTAGTGCTGCATTTATCGCCTTCTTATCCAGCTTAACCAATATCAAATTCACCGCTGTTCAATATGCAATTTTCAGTTCATTAATGACCTTGCTTCCCAAAATTATAGGCGGCTACTCTGGCTCAATTGTCGATAGCTTCTGCACAGGAACTGATGGGCATTGCCTAGTCGGTTATGAATACTTCTTTATCATCGCCTCGCTCATGGGATTGCCCGTTTTAATTCTAGTGAAGCTAGCAGATAAATACCTCGAAATTGGTGAGTTTAGTTTGAAAAAATAATAACACAAGTTGGGTTAGTGTAGATAATTCGATGGGTGCTCTCTTATTAGCGCCATAAGTATTTATTACAAATTCAGCTTCACATATCTTAATTAAAAGTACTTTTACTCCACCGTCACCGACTTAGCTAAATTCCTTGGTTTGTCAACATCTGTGCCTTTAAATACGGCGGTGTGGTAGGATAGGAGTTGTAGGGGGACGGAGTACACTATTGCGGCGATGCTTTCTGGCATGCTGGGCATTTCTAGGATATGGATATTGTCTTGTGCTTTGATTTCGGCGGCTTTGTCGGCGAAGACATAAAGCACGCCGCCGCGTGAGCGGACTTCTTCTAGGTTGGATTTTAGTTTTTCTAGCAGTGTGGTATTTGGGGCGACAGTGATAATGGGCATTTCGCTATCGACTAATGCGAGAGGACCGTGTTTGAGTTCGCCTGCGGGGTAGGCTTCTGCATGGATATAGGAGA
>JALWYT010000277.1 GCA_026992705.1 Thiotrichaceae bacterium | reverse complement strand
TTTGCTCACAGCCTGCTTGTTCGGCAACACTGGCACAGCATTGATATGCCGCATCCATTCCCTGCGAACCTGTGCCTGCATTGGCATTGCCTGAATTAATCAGTAAATAACGAGGCGAATTTGCTGCAAGATGTTCACGACAAATATGCACAGGAGCAGCACAAAAGGCGTTTCGCGTAAAGACTGCCGCTGTTGTTGAGCCTTTTTGTAAGGCTAATAAAACCACATCGTTTCGTCCTTGATAACGCACTCCCGCAGCAACGGCTGATAGTTTAATCCCTTGAATGGGGAGTAAGGTATCGGGTGGGTTTAGATTAACTGCCATATTGTTACTCCTGAAATAAGAAAGGCAACTTACGTTGTAATAATCAATTACTTACCATCTTGCATATAAATCACACAGTGTCGTTATATTAAGTTGCCTTTTTATTATTATCTGAATCAGTGATTTGGTTAAGTTAATTTCCCATGACACTGTTTATATTTTTTGCCAGAACCACAAGGGCATGGTTCGTTACGCCCTACTTTTTTCCCGCGCCTAAATGGTTTTTCAGACTCAGGTGGTGGGGTTTCATCGGTTGTTGCTTCGCTAAGTAAATTTATATTTTCAGCGTGTTTGAACTCCATATTAAGATTACTTGTTTGTTGTGCTTTTTCTATGGCTTCTATTTCTGCTTGTGTATTAACTTCAATTCTTGCAATATAGCTAATCACTTCATGTTTGATTTGATCTAACATCTTCTCAAACATTTCAAAAGCTTCTCGCTTGTATTCCTGCTTTGGATTTTTCTGAGCATAGCCTCGCAAGCCGACACTTTGGCGTAAATAATCCATTGCCGCTAAATGCTCTTTCCATTGCGTATCAAGCACATGCAGCATGACTTCACGCTCAAATTTACGCATTTGCTCAGAGCCAATTAACTCCTCTTTTGCAGCAATTGCTTGTTTGATTTCGCCTTGAATACGCTCACGGATAGTATCTTCATATAGACTATCATCTTCATCTAGCCACTTTTGAATCGGCAAGCGAACGGCGAACTCTTGTTCTAGTTCTTTTTCTAAGCCTTCGATATCCCATTGTTCATCAATGCTACCCGGTGGAATATGAGCTGAAATGACTTCATTCACAACATCTTCACGAATGGCATCAATCGTTTCAGAAATATCATCATATTCCAATAGTTCAGAACGCTGTTCATAAATGACTTTACGCTGATCGTTGGCAACGTCATCATATTCAAGCAGATTCTTACGAATATCGTAGTTGTGTGTTTCTACTTTGCGTTGGGCATTTTCAATGGAACGTGACACAATTTTTGCTTCAATCGCTTGCCCTTTTTCCATACCTAAACGCTTCATAATGGCTTGCACACGCTCTGATGCAAAAATACGCATCAAATTATCTTCTAGTGATAAGAAGAAACGCGATGAACCCGGGTCGCCCTGACGACCAGCACGACCACGTAACTGATTATCAACACGACGTGATTCATGACGTTCTGTACCAATAATATGTAAGCCACCTGCTTTCACTACTGCATCGTGGCGTTTTTGCCAATCAGCTTTAACTTTGGCAATTTGCTCAGGTGTAGCATCCTCACCTAAAGCTGCAAGTTCAGCATCTAGGCTACCACCAAGCACAATATCTGTACCACGCCCTGCCATATTGGTGGCAATTGTCACACTACCTGGTCGTCCTGCGTTTTCGATAATCTGAGCTTCACGTTCGTGCTGTTTAGCATTTAATACTTCGTGTTTAATACCTAATTTCTTTAATAAATTTGATAATAATTCAGAACTTTCGATAGAAGCTGTACCCACTAAAACAGGTTGCCCTTTTTCAATGCAGTATTTTATTTCTTTGGCTATCGCATTGTATTTTTCAGCCATTGTGAGATAAACCAAGTCATTTGCATCGTCTCTTATCATGGGCTTATTGGTTGGAATGACAACAACCTCTAGACCATATATATCTTGCAATTCAAAGGCTTCTGTATCCGCTGTTCCCGTCATGCCTGATAATTTATTGTAAAGGCGGAAATAATTCTGGAAAGTGATAGATGCCATTGTTTGGCTTTCTGGTTGAATTTCTACACCTTCTTTGGCTTCAATCGCTTGGTGTAAGCCTTCAGACCAACGGCGACCTGGCATGGTACGTCCTGTAAATTCATCAACGATTACAATCTCACCATTCTTAATAATGTAATCCACGTTGAGTGTAAATAGGGTATGGGCACGCAAAGCTGCAATTAAATGATGTAGAACAATAACATTAGAACTATCGAACAAACTTTCATTTGCTCCAATAATACCTAAGTCTTTTAACATTTTTTCAGCACGTTCTTGACCGCGCTCTGTTAAAAAAGCTTGTTTCGATTTTTCATCAACAGTGAAATCACCTTCATCTTCTGGGGCAATTTCTACATCTTTTGTTTCTTCAACGTTTTGACGCTCTAGCTTAGGGATAATTTCATTAATAATAGTGTATAAATCTTGTGAGCCTTCACTATGCCCAGAAATAATTAACGGTGTTCTTGCTTCGTCAATCAGAATTGAGTCAACTTCATCAATAATGGTGAAGTTAAGTCCACGTTGCACACGGTCTTCTTTGTTGAAAACCATATTGTCACGTAGATAATCAAAGCCAAACTCATTATTTGTCCCGTAGGTAATATCACAGGCATAGGCGTGTTGACGTTGTTCTTGATTTAATCCAGAAATAATAATACCCGTCGTTAAGCCTAAAAAACCGTAGACTTTTGACATTTGATTCGCATCACGTTGAGCGAGGTAATCATTAACAGTAATAACATGTACACCTTCACCACTCAGAGCATTGAGATAGGCTGCTAGTGTTGCGACTAGGGTTTTTCCTTCCCCTGTCTTCATTTCTGCGATTTTGCCATCATGTAAAACCATACCACCTATCATTTGTACGTCGTAATGACGTAAGCCAAGCACTCGTTTACTCGCCTCTCTAACAACGGCAAAGGCTTCTATTAGGAGCTCATCTAAGCTTTCACCTTTTTTATATCGTTCTTTAAACTCAAGGGTTTTTGCTTTTAATTGCTCATCGGTTAATTGGCTATATTCATCTTCTCGTTCATTTATTATTTTTACTTTTTTTGAATATTTTTTGATTAGTCTGTCATTTCGACTTCCAAAGATTTTTTTTGTTATTGCACCAAGCATGACATCCTCTTTAGGATTGGATTAAGGACAGTATTTTACTATCTACTAAATTTTAAAGAAAAACTCTTATGGAGAACCCTGACACAGGCTTAATATACAGAATGATTAATCATACCCTGTATTCCTGATGCGTAATATGATGATTCTTCCCTCATTTTGCAAGGGACTTTAGCAATAATTAACTGTTTATAGCCTGAAAATAAATTTTTAGATTGATAAAGGATTAAACAATTTTTTGTTTCTATGTTCTTGCATATAATAAAGAGTATCCATAAGTAGAAATAACATAAGATTCAGCTTTTATTCTTATTTTGTGCTTATGATACAACTTAGTATGGCTAAGAATAATATTGAAAATGAAAACAATAAAAAGAATAGCAATAAGCTCAATCATCGTATTTTGTGCAGTTCAATTAACAGGCTGTGGTGATGTTCCAGTTAAGCAAGAGGAACATAAAATTACGGTAATACCTAAAAAGCAAAGACCCAAGCTGCCTGCCAAATATCTTTCTGGCTTTTATCCAAAACTGTCTTTGGCTGCATTAGAAAGAACCAAGCACCATGTCGTTTATGACGGAAGTTATAAAGAAATTCCTTACCCTTGGGGGGATGTTGATCCTGGAATTGGTGTTTGTACGGATGTAATCATTCGTTCATATCGAACATTAGGCATAGATTTACAACAACTTATTTACGAAGATAGGCTAAAGCACCCTGAGCAATATCCTGATCTACGTTCAGGTAAGGCAAAACCTAACCCTAGTATTGACCACCGTCGCGTCAGAAATATGAAAGTATTTTTTAAACACAATGCTTTAGCAATGCCTATTACCCATAATCCACGTCATTACCGTCCTGGGGATTTGGTCACTTGGAAGCTACCAGGTGATTTTGACCATATTGGTATTGTTGTGAATAAACGCTCACCGAATGATCCAAACCGCTATATGATTGTTCATAATCTGGCAGAAGGACCTATTGTTGAAGATATTTTGTTTACATTTAAAATAGATGGACATTACCGTTACTTTGGTAACAAAATCATTTAATACCTGAATCAGTGACCTCTTGAAATAACAAAGCTTATCCTCATATTTCACGCAGTATAAATAGAATGAAATCTGAATGTGTGGCAGATGAGGCTACGCATTTAAGTATATGTAATGACTGAATTCGAGGAAGAAAAAAATGAGTGAAACATCGACAAAAGAGAATATGCAGTTCCAAACGGAAGTTAATCAGCTACTGCATTTAATGATCCATTCTCTCTACTCAAACAAAGAAATCTTTTTGCGTGAACTGGTTTCCAATGCATCGGATGCTTGCGACAAATTGCGTTTTGAAGCACTTTCAAATGATGCTTTATACGAGGATGATTCTGAACTACGCATTGAAATCGAGAGTGATGAAAAAGCCAATACAGTAACCATCCGCGATAATGGTATTGGTATGACACGGGATGATGTGATTAATCACATTGGAACCATTGCTAAATCGGGCACAAAAGAGTTTTTACAGAAATTAAGTGGAGACCAAGCTAAAGACTCCCAAATGATTGGTCAATTTGGTGTTGGTTTTTACTCATCATTTATTGTTGCAGACAAAGTAACGCTCACCACTCGCAAAGCAGGAACCGATAAAGCCGTGCGTTGGGAGTCCACTGGTGAATCAGGTTTCACAATCGAAGATGTTGAAAAAGCACCGCGTGGAACAGAAATTGTTCTGCATTTGAAAGATGATGAAAAAGAATTTGCTAGCGATTACCGCTTAAAATCTATTATCAAAACTTATTCTGATCATATCTCCATCCCAATCAAAATGCACAAGCGGGATGATAAAGGTGAATTGACGGATGAATGGGAAGTTGTCAACAAGGCAGAGGCTTTGTGGACAAAGCCTAAGACTAAAATTAGTGATGAGGAATATAAAGAGTTTTACAAACATATTTCTCATGACTGGCAAGACCCGCTCACATGGATTCACAACCGCGTAGAGGGTAATTTAGAATACACATCATTGCTATATTTGCCATCAAAAGCCCCGTTTGATTTATGGGAGCCAGAGCAGAAAAATGGTATTAAGCTGTATGTCCAACGTATCTTTATTATGGACGATACTGAAAACTTAATGCCACGCTATTTACGCTTTGTTCGTGGTTTGATTGACTCGAATGATTTACCATTAAACGTATCGCGTGAAATTCTGCAAAGTAACAAGATTATCGACACCATTCGCAGAGCATCAGTTAAAAAAGTACTGGGGCTTCTGGAGAAAATGGCGAAGGACGATAAGGATAAATATCAGGAATTCTGGAAGGAATTTGGTCGGGTATTAAAAGAAGGTCCAGGTGAAGACTTCTCAAACCGAGAGAAGATTGCAAAATTACTACGTTTCACGTCCACACATGCCGATTCTGAAACACAAAATGTCTCACTTGAAGACTATGTTTCTCGTATGAAAGAGGGGCAGGACAAGATTTATTACATCACCGCAGAGAGTTATGCCGCAGCAAAGAATAGTCCACATCTTGAAATCTTTAAGAAAAAAGATGTTGAAGTTCTTTTATTGCATGACCGCGTTGATGAATGGTTGGTCAACAGCCTAACAGAATTTGACGGCAAACAGCTTCAATCGGTTGCTAAAGGTGATCTTGACTTAGGTGATTTAGATACTAAAGAAGACAAGAAAGCCCAAAAGAAAATCGAAAAAAGTGCCAAAAGTGTTGTTAAACACATCAAAAAAGTCTTAGGCGACAAGGTAGAAGATGTGCGTGTTTCACACCGCTTGACTAACTCAGCCTCTTGTATCGTACTTAATGAGCATGACATGGCTCTTTATATGCAACAGCTAATGAAGCAAGCAGGGCATGAAATGCCAAGTACCAAGCCTGTATTGGAAATCAATCCAACCCATCCATTGCTAGAAAAAATGAAAAATGAAACAGATGATGACCGCTTCGCAGATTGGACAAGCATCTTATTCGATCAAGCTATCCTCGCCGAAGGCGGACAACTTGAAGACCCATCAGGCTTTGTAAATCGCTTGAATGCTTTGATGCTTAGTTAATTTTTCTAAATAATATCTGAATTTGTGGCTTCATTGTGCTGTAGTGAAACCACGGATTTAGGTAATAAAAAGCCCCAATTCGTTGGGGCTTTTTTATTCTTGCAACCAATTTTCAACCAACAAATTAGGTACTCGTTCAAATTCACGGACATTATCGGTCACGATAATCAGGTTTTCAGAGAGTGCATGGGCAGCGATAAGCAAATCATTAGATCCGATTAGCATTCCTGCTTTCTGCAAATAATGGCGTATTTCACCATAATAGATATCGGCAGGTGTTTTAAAATCAAGAATTTCTATTGTATCAAGAAGTAGCTTTACACGCTGTTGCAGTTTACTCGATACTTTTTTCTTAATGCCAAATTGTAATTCTGCGGAAACAATAATACTGGTAAAGATATTATTACAAGCAACCTCCCTTAATCTCATCGCTGCCGAGCCTTTAGGCTGCTTCAAAATATGAGATAAAATATTAGTATCTAGCAAATACCCAGAGGCTTTCATAGCTTAATATCATCTAGTGGTAATAAACCATCATCATTAAAATCAAGTGGCTCATCAGCTTCATCTAGTGGATCAAGGCTATCAAGCAATTCAATGAGCTTCATCTTGCTTAATTCTTCAATAATCAGTCGATTTCCCTCTTTGCGAATAATCGCCTCTTTACCTTTAAACTCAAATTCACGAGGTATGCGAATCGCTTGATTACGACCATTACGGAATATGCTGACACGTCGTTCTTGAGTCGTATGTTGCATTGAAACCTCCTATTTCTGTTTACATTATTTGGCATATGTCTAAGCATATGCCAAATATAAAATAAGAGTCAATATATTTCTACTTGAATCGTAACTACTCTGTCTAATAAGCAACAAAGGTGGTAAGTAATAATTTAGCATTATGGATAAAGAGCAGTAATTGTCAGTTAGACAATAAAGAACCAGCTTTTACAATATTCCTACCTTGTCAAGTCAACGCCTCCGCTAAATTAATTTTCTTAGTTTAGAGACAGCAATAGAAGCGAATTGAGTTAGCTCAGTCCAAACTATGGATTTGATTCAAGCAGTGTCAAGCACTGAGTTGGGCTTAAAATGGGTATGTTTTCTACTTTCTTCAAATCCGTAAGATCGCTATCTCCACTGATTATCATCAAAGCATTGGCTTTTACTGCTACATCTAAAAATTTATTATCATCCTTATCACGGCTTAAATTTATTTTGTTGGTATTGGACTTTATATCAACCCAATCAGCAATATTGCTAAAATCGAGCAATATAGATTTTCTTAGCTCTCTGGAAATATAGCGATCAAACTTAGGTCGCCATAATCTACTGGAAAATTCAGCAAAAGTTTTTTCTGAAAATACTAATTTTCCATGAGTGATAAAATATCTAACTACTTTTGCGGACGTGCCGTTAGGAGAAAGAATGGCACTAATTAATACATTGGTATCTATTACAACAGGTTTATTATTTATTGGCTTAATCATCTAAAAGTCTTTGCAACTTTTCTTCGGTTATCCCTTTTTCGCTTGCCTCTCGCCCTGCCTTATCTAAAGAATGTAATAAGCGATTGGCATAGAATTGTTGCATTGCTTCATACTCTTCTTCAGATACCATAACGCCCACTGTTCTACCGCGACGAGTTACTTTGATAGGTTCCTTTTGTGCCTTATCAATAAATTCACCGAAATGAGTCTTTGCTTGATTAGCGGTTAATACTTGCATCCTAATATCCTATTGTATTAAATGATAATGCAAGTATAGCATTTTTTGTTAAAACGATCGAATCGTTCGATTGGTGCTTAAGAAGGAGAGCTTGACCAAGAATAATGATTTCCAGTTTAGGAAGAAGCAGTACTTCTTACAATATTCCTACCTTGTCAAGCCAATGCCTCCAAAATCAACTTACAAACCCAATTCCTCCCAAATATCATCAATCCTTTGTTTTACTGCTTTATCCATAACAATAGGTGTTCCCCATTCGCGGTTTGTTTCGCCTTCCCACTTGTTGGTTGCATCTAAGCCCATTTTGGAGCCTAAGCCTGAGACGGGGGAGGCGAAATCGAGATAGTCGATGGGGGTATTTTCTATCAATGTGGTGTCGCGGGCGGGATCCATGCGGGTTGTCATTGCCCAGATAACATCTTCCCAATTGCGAGTGTTGACATCATCATCGACGATAATAACGAATTTGGTGTACATAAATTGACGTAGAAATGACCACACGCCGAGCATAATGCGTTTGGCGTGTCCAGGGTATTGTTTTTTGATGCTCACAACAGCAAGCCGATAGGAGCAGCCTTCTGGCGGCAAATAGAAATCAACAATTTCAGGGAATTGCTTTTGTAATATCGGCACAAAAACCTCGTTTAGTGCCACGCCTAGAATTGCAGGTTCATCGGGTGGGCGACCGGTATAAGTGCTGTGATAAATGGGGTCTTTACGATGGGTAATGCGTTCAATGGTGAAGACAGGAAATTCTTCGACCTCATTATAATAGCCTGTATGATCGCCATAAGGTCCTTCGGGAGCGGTATCATCGGGGTAAATATAGCCTTCCAAAACAAACTCTGCCGATGCGGGGACTTGTAAATCTGAGCCGACACATTGCGTAACTTTGGTTTTCGAACCACGCAGCAAGCCTGCAAATGCATATTCGGATAGTGTATCGGGCACAGGCGTAACTGCCCCGAGAATGGTTGCAGGGTCAGCCCCAAGAGCAACAGCGATGGGGAATGGTTCATTAGGATGGGTTTGCTGCCATTCTTTGAAATCCAATGCTCCACCACGATGAGATAACCAACGCATAATCACGCGATTTTTGCCAATAACTTGCTGGCGGTAGATGCCTAAATTTTGGCGGGCTTTATTAGGGCCTTTGGTTACTACCAAGCCCCATGTAATCAGCGGGGCGGCATCGCCCGGCCAGCAGGTTTGCACAGGGATTTTGCTTAAATCCACATCATCACCTTCGATGACTACCTTTTGGCAGGCAGCTTTTTTGATTTTTTTAGGAGCCATGTCCAAGACTTTTTTATATTTCGGCAATGTACTCCACGCATCTTTAATACCTTTAGGCGGTTCAGGTTCTTTTAGAAACGCTAATAATTTGCCCACCTCACGCAATGCGGTAACAGAGCTCTCCCCCATACCCATTGCCACTCGCTTGCGCGTACCGAAAAGGTTAGCAAGCACGGGGATGTTATGACCTTTGACATTTTCAAATAAGAGGGCGGGGCCTTTTTTCTTGAGTACGCGGTCGGCAATTTCTGTTATTTCTAGGTAAGGATCAACCTCAACACTAATGCGTTTGAGTTCGCCTTGTTTTTCAAGCTGTTCGATAAAATCGCGTAAATCTTTGTATTTCATAGTCTATGATTGTCCATTGTTGGCAAATAGCGTTTTGATTTGCTCGCAGTCTTGCTGGATTGCCGCTTGCATAAGCTCAATTGAGTGAAATTTTTCTTCAGGGCGGATAAATTTGACGGGTTCAATGCAAATGTATTTGCCATAAACCTCTTTATTAAAATCAAACACATAAGTTTCCAATCGCATATCTTCACCATTGACTGTCGGGCGACGACCAACACTGGCTGCCCCATAATGAATTGCATCATCCAAACCTTCAATTTTGACCGCATAAATGCCACTGCGTAGGGCAATATTATCGGGGATTTTTAAGTTGAGTGTCGGGAAGCCAATGGTTCGCCCGAGTTTATCACCGTGCCGAATTCGACCCGACAGGCTATAAGGATAGCCCAGTAGTCGATTAGCCTCTGCGATATTCCCCGCTTGCAGGGCTTGGCGAATGCGTGTGCTGCTAATGCGTTCGCCATCTGCCTTAAAGGTTGCGGTATCTTGAACTTCCATGCCACGCTGTTTGCCGATTTGTTGCAAAAGCTGAAAATCACCCTTTCGCATTTTGCCAAAACGAAAGTCATCGCCCACCGCAAGGTAGCGAACATTGAGCTTATCGAGCAGGATATGATTAACAAAGTCCGCCGCCTCAATTTGTGAAAATTCTTTGTTAAAGGTCAGGCGGATAAAGTCATCAATGCCTAATTTTTTTAATAATCGCATTTTATCGCGTTGCGGATAAATGCGAGGTGGTGGCGTTTCTCCCGAAAAAAATTCATGAGGCAATGGCTCAAAACTAATCACCGTTGCAGGGAGTTGATAGGCTTTTGCTTTTTCCTTTAAATGAGCAAAAACCTGCTGATGCCCAAGATGCAAGCCATCAAAATTACCAATCGTAGCAACACAGCCAGCATGATAAGGAGCGATATGGTTGATTCCGCGAATAATGTGCATAGTTAATAATCAGTTAATAAGCTGATAGAAATTTGTAACGACTCGGTTTAGTTTTGTGTAAGGCGGTAAGTGATTGCTTACCGACTTTGCTATTTAAAATCGTTACAAGAATTCTACAATAAATTTGGGAAATTCTGTTGCCTTAATGCTTCATAAACCATAATTGCAGCGGTATTGGATAAATTTAAGCTGCGACTCTCTACCCGCATCGGTAAGCGTAAGCGGTGTTTTGCGTCCAAACTAGCTAAAACATTATCGGGCAAACCGCGAGTTTCAGAACCAAATAAAAAAATATCATTCGCTTGAAAATGAGGTTCGCAATAATTCCGTGAACCTTTGGTGGTTAAAGCGAAAATTCGAGCACTGCCAATAAAATTTAAAAAGGCTTGATATGAGTCATGTTCTTGCACAACCGCCATGTCACGATAGTCCATACCCGCACGCTTGAGTTTTTTCTCATCCATTTGAAAGCCCAGCGGGTGAATTAAATGCAATTGGCAAGCGGTATTAGCACAAAGCCGCATAATATTGCCCGTATTAGGCGGTATTTCAGGTTCATATAAGGCGATTTGAAACATGGATTATTCTTTCGGTTTATTGTCAGAGAGGGATATTATTACCTATTTCTTCATGAGTATATATTTGCTATTAAGCTTGTATAATATAAATAGTGTGATTACGCAGGGGCTAGTAGTGTCATGGGTTTAAAGCGATCAATATTAATTCCATTATTCGGTTTATTTGTTTTCTTGATTTGGCTAGTGCTGTATTCAGGAGCTAACCATAGTGATAGAAATATAGACGACATCCACAAAACCACACTAAAAAATACACCTGTTGGCGGAGATTTCGAGCTAAACACCGTTGAGGGAAAGATCAGCCTAGCCGACTTCAATGATAAATTGGTTTTACTCTATTTCGGCTATACTGCCTGCCCCAATGTCTGCCCCTCATCCCTGTCAAAAATCAGCCTAGTCTTACAACGACTACCCGCTAAACAACGAGCCGCCATAAAAACCATCTTCGTCAGCCTAGACCCAGAATACGACACGGCTGAAAAAGTAAAAGAATACGTTCAATACTACAACGGCAGCTTTATCGGAGCCGTCGCCGAAGTAGATCAACTCAAAAAAATCACAAAACAATATGCTGTAGATTACGAGCTAGTAAAAGGACATAGCCGAGACAAACGCCTAATAGAACACACAACCTACTTCTACCTAATCGGCACAGACGGAAAACTACTCGAGTACACCCCTCATAACATCTCTTTGCAAGAATTACTAGAAATGATCAAAAAGCACCTAGCCCCGCAGAAAGCGAATGATGAGTGATTGAGGTTGGGGGGGGTGAGTGGTAGAGTTAGTTACCGATGGGGTAAAAAGGTTGGTACTAATCGTTGCAAATACGACTTATGTGTTATATTAAATCAAAAAAATAATAACAACCTTATTTATATAGCAATAATCACCCTAAGATTAATTTTAATACAAGTCATGACTTCCGTAGTCTAGTAGTATTCCCTTTATCCAGAAGGGCATTGATATTCAGGATTATCCGTTACTGTTTCCCAATACATCTCTGGTGTATGTGAATTGAGCATCGAACCTGTGGGCTTGTAAGCCTCTACTCGTTTATTTATGAGATGATAATATCCATCTTGCATTTCATACTGGTTATAACAAATAACATCTGCACCTCGAATATTAGTTGTGTTTTTTGTATAAATATCAGCCCACAAAACATTTGTTGTTGTTCCCGCAAAACCTGTTGTCTGGATACTGTAAGCCCATCCATCAAGTAGGATCTTTCCTGATTGATTATTATCTTGCTGAATTATCCAATAATTTCTAGGAGCATCTCTTTTGGCTGGGCTACATTTTCCGTTCCCCTTGGTTGTTGCTAACCACTCTGCGGTTTCTATATTTCTATCTAGTTCAACACGCGTAGCTACAAACTGACAGTTTTTCATACTCTGCCCTCTGCTGGTTTTTAAAACCGATTGTCGAATAAAATCTGTTTGTTCTACCTGCAAAGGCTTTTTTGTTTGCTTCCACTGATTTCTTTCTAATTTTTTATCATAATAACTAACTAAATCCGTGCTGTAACCCTGAGCAATATTCTGTAAATAAATATCTAACCCATTATCAAGTAATTCTGAAACAGCCTTTTTATCAATATTTTTAGAATGTGAATTCTCTAATGTATCGCCTGTTGTTGCATTACAGCCTTGCAAAACAAACCCCAAGCAAAGGCTTATTAGAACGGTGAGTAATCTAAATCTAGCT
>JALWYT010000276.1 GCA_026992705.1 Thiotrichaceae bacterium | reverse complement strand
AAATAATGTTATAAATAGAGTTTGATATTTCATACGTTTTTGCCCAAATTTACATTTATGAAATGTTTATTAGTTTTTTTATTAGCAACCCTATAGAGACTACCAACCTACTTAATTATGGAATACTATAGAGATATATACATTAAATAAGATAAGCTAAGTCAATAAATTTAGATATTTAAGCACTTTTTAAAAGGTGTTTATATTGAATGGAACTCTCTTGCCTTGAGATAATTCTCACCATGTTAATGGTCATTTTACAACAGTTGTATCCAAATGAAAAATGAATACTTTTTAAAATTTTAATTTCTAATTTAACATATTGTTACAAAAATTTTGTAGTACACCACCTCCTATCTTTTTTTTTATACCAACTATCACTAAGTTTAACAAAGCCATTAACTTGTACTATCTTATAGACTGAATATATCAATTATATTTAAAAATTTTAAAAACAAAGCTTACATACAAACACAAGGAGTTTATGATGAGTTTTCTGGATGAAAAAACAATTAACAGCCATCTACAAAATTTTCAATCGAATACTAAACAAGTAATGGACGCCATTCCTAAAAAATATAAAACAAATGGAGAATTGATTGCTTCTCCACGAAGTGCCTTCTCAGATAAAGATATTAAAGCAAAACGCTATATTAACGCACGCGATACTGTACGAGATATTGTACAAAAACACGAAGAAGTTGCTGAAGATCGTGCTGCTTTTTTATCCAATGATTTACCTGAAAAGCTATGTGATCGTTTTAAGTATGACACATTAACGGCTATTGAATCTGCAGATTTAATGGCTGCAGCATTACCCGTACAACCTTGGTCAGATGATTATTGGGCAATTTATAATGGTATTTTAGGTAATCGCTATGCTGATCCAGCATACCCATCATCAAAGGACTGGAAAACAAACTTTGACTATATTCGTCAAAATGATGCTAAGGATATTTTTTATAATAGTGGAAGTGCTGCAAAAATTGATATGTTGTCACCTTCTGAAAAATATGATGCACTAGTTGGTGATAGAACTGGAACCTTAACACGTCGTATGTGGCAAGAAGGTCGCCGTTATTATGAAGCATCGGGGGAAGTAGAGGAATGGATGGGAATTTGCCATGGATGGGCTCCAGCTGCATATATGCTTGACCGCCCTGTTGGTACCGCAATAGTAACTGCTCCAAATAATTATCCTATCACTTTTTATCCCTCTGATATAAAAGCACTTGCTACGTTACTATGGGCAAATATCAATACTCCTTCTCGCTTTGTTGGAGGGCGTTGTAATGATAAATCTCCTGAACAAGATCCTAATACTGGACGTATTATCTCTAGTCGTTGCTTTGATAATAATCCTGCTACTTGGCATTTAGCCGTTGTAAATCAAATAGGATTATCACAACGTAGCTTTGTATTAGATGTAACTTATGATTATGAAGTTTGGAATCAACCAGTTTATAGTTACCGCTACCGTTATTTTAATCCTCAACTTATGCAATATGTTAATACACTCAGTGAAGCAACGGTTAATATGCGTCGTTTTAGTAATGATAAATTTAGCCAATATCGGAGTAGTGCTACTCATAGTGTTGTTGGTATTGCAATGGAGGTTTCTTATCTTGTTGAAACCAAACCTTCTCACGCAAAGGTTGATACACCGGCTAATGATGCAATAACAACCGTGACGTATTATTATGATTTAGAGCTTGATAGTAAGGATACCATCATAGGTGGTGAATGGTATCAAAATGCTCATCCTGATTTCTTATGGACGCCTGTACCTAATCAGCAGGCTCGTACACAATATGACTACTTAGCAACAGGTGCTTGGCAAAGTAATAGACCGATGCCTAGAATATGGCAACACGCAGCCCAACAAGCTTCTGCCAATCAAAGTGCTCCTTTAGGTAAAATTGTCGAGCGACTGATTCAACTATCACAAATGTAGATAATAGGGCACAGTAACCTGAGCCTGCATGGAACTTTGCGAAATGCAGGTTTAACCAGGTGGCCAGCTGAGATCACGCCCTGCTAATACATGCAGGTGAACATGGAATACTGTTTGCCCTGCGGATTTTCCACAGTTCATTACGGTGCGATAACCTGTATCTGCATAGCCTGCTTCATTGGCAATTTGTTTTGCGGCTAGATACATTTTTCCGATTAATTCTGCATCGTTGGTTTGTATATCATTGATTGTGGCAATGTGTTTTTTGGGGATGACTAGAGCATGAAGCGGGGCTTGTGCATTAATATCCTTAAAGGCAAGTACCTCGTCATCTTCATAGAGTTTTTCCGCAGGAATATCACCATTAATAATTTTGCAAAATAGACAATCATTCATTAGTATTTTCTCCGTCCTTCAAAGGCATGTGATAAGGTTCCGCTATCGACATAATCCAATTCACCACCAATGGGTACGCCGTGAGCAATTCGATAGGTTTCAATTGAGCGTTTGGTGGCTAATTCGCTGATATAATGAGCAGTAACTTCACCCTCAACGGTGGGGTTGGTCGCTAGTATCAGCTCTTTGATTGTGCCTTTATCGAGTTGTTTTTCTAATAAATCCAGCCCTAATTCATCAGGTCCAATGCCATCAATGGGAGAAAGTTTTCCCATGAGTACAAAATAGTAACCTTGGTATGATGTCGCTTGTTCGATGGCTAACACATCAGATGGGGTTTCAACAACGCATAGTTTTTCTGCATCACGGGCTGGATTGGCACAAATCCGGCAAATATCATCTTCTGTGAGAGTACGACATTGTTGGCAGTGTCCGATATTTTCAATCGCCGATTGGAGTGCAGCAGATAGAGCTAAACCACCTTGCCGATCATGTTCTAATAGATAAAATGCCATCCGCTGTGCTGTTCTTGCTCCAACGCTTGGCAAACATTTTAGAGCATCAACAAGCTGATTTAGCAATGATGATTCGTTCATAAACTATATTAAAACGGCATCTTAAAGCCAGGTGGTAGTGAGATACCCTCAGTCAAGCCTGACATTTTAGCTTTGCTTTCTTTTTCCATACGTTGTGCAGCATCGTTAATTGCGGCAGCAACTAAGTCTTCTAACATTTCCTTGTCATCGTCTTCAAATAGGCTGTCATCAATATTGACACGTTTGCATTCATGTCGCCCGTTGATAACGACTGATACTAAACCACCGCCTGATTGCCCTGTTACTTCCATTTTGGCAATTTCTTCTTGTGCTTTTTGCATGTCTGCTTGCATTTTTTGTGCTTGTTTCATCAAGCCACCAAGTCCACCTTTCATTCTTTTTCCTCTGTTGTTATCGGTTTAATGGAACCTTTTATGATTTGAGCAGAAAATTGCTCTTGTAACATTTTCACAAAAGGATCATTGTAAATTTCTTGCTCAGCACGTTGCTGACATTCATTGCCTTCACGCTCTGCTTTCTGCGAAGGGGTTTCAATGGCTGCATTTTGCACCGAAGCTTGTTGCAGCGTGATGCTGAGTGTAATGCTTTTTGCAAAATATTGCTCGAGTGCTTGCTTAATTTGTGCTTCAGTCGTTGGCATGTGCAATTGTTCACCTGCGGGATGCAGCAATAATTTAATCTCATTAGCTTGGCAGGCATCTAAAATACAATGCCGTGCTAATTCCGCTGCCATGCCTGTTAGATTAAGTTGTGGAAATATATCGTTCCAGTCAGTTATTTCAAGACTTGTTTCAGAATTTTCTTGATGATCAATACTCGCCGGGGGGGCTATTTCATCAATCGCAGGTGGCTGATAATCCTCATAATCTGGCGGTTCAATAACTGGAGCGTCAATAGTCGTATCTTGTGGATTATTCAGCGTTTTTTTTTTTCTTTAGGTTAAATTCTCAACAGCCTGCATATCCATCGGTCTAAATGCCAGCATCCGTAGTAAAATCATCTCAAAGCCTGCTCGCGGATCTGGTGATAAGGGCAGGTCACGCCGTCCGTGCAGTGCGATTTGGTAATATAA
>JALWYT010000275.1:724-13118 GCA_026992705.1 Thiotrichaceae bacterium | reverse complement strand
GGTGGTTTTAGCCAACCACCATCAATTTTCCAGCCACGTTTTCTCTGGGCTTCCATCTGGGCGAGGTCTGAGTTGTATTTTGCTTCACGATCTCGCACGTCATAGGCGACAGTACCGGGGAATTTGGATTGCAAGCCTGTATCAATGCCTTCTAAATAAGTCGCTTTGAAGTCATCGTCTAGGTGCTTACGCTTGCGTTTTTCTTGCAGAGCAATGGATTCAGCATCGAGTTTTTTCTCCAGCTTTTTAGGCTCGGGCAAAATCATTTCTGCGAAATTGCCGCTAATACCTTTTGTGGCAAAGCTGATAATGGTTGAGTCCACCATTGCTAATAGAATAAAGAAAACAATAATAACAATCGGTCCCCAGTGCAGTGCTTTTTTCCCGTCTTTTCCTTTACTGGTGATAATGCCTAAGCCATAGGCAATCATCATAAAAAAGGCGAAGTGAATGGCAAAGGTATCAACACCTGGCCATTGTATAATAACTAGTGGTAAGTACAGCATCAACATGGTTAATGCGGTAATTAATGCCGAAGTTATACCTTTAAAATGCAAAACTTTGTAGTAAATAAAAAAAGCGAAAAAGGCAATTAATGAACCACCTCCAAGTGTCAACAATAAGCTTTGGTTTAACATAAAGTCCTGTGCTGCTAAGGCATAATAAATTGTGATGGAACAATAATCTTATCTCTAAACTCCCCTGAAACAGGTTCAATAACAAAGTTGATCGATGTTTTCTTTTTATCAGTGGGTAGTTGCTGGTGGCGTAATTTTATCAGAAATTTCATTGAATTATCAGCTGCAACTTTTAATTTATCAATTTTCCCTGTACTAAGTTCCAAGTTATTCATGCCTGTTACACTGACTTTAAACTCAGCAGGCTGCAATGATTTATTATTAATCTTTAACTCATAGCTGTTTTGGATTCGTCCATCAGACAAGATAACATAAAGCGGGCTTCTAATTTGATATGAACTTGCATCCACTAATTCATTGCCTGAAATACTCCAGAGCAGGAAAGCAATTGAGGCTATCATGGCAACACCGTAACCATAGGTTCTGAGCTTGAAAAATCTTGTTTTACCACCTTCTAATTCATTCTCTGATGCGAAACGGATCAAGCCTCTTGCCCAGCCATATTTATCCATAATGCTGTTACAGGCATCAATACAAAGACCACAGTTGATACATGAAAGCTGAGCACCATCACGAATATCAATCCCCGTTGGGCAGACTTGCACACACATACCGCAGTCAACACAGTCTCCATGCCCTTTTTCATGGCGGACTTCGATGTTCTTTAGTTCTTTAATTGGCTTTGCTCGCCCACAGCTCGATTCACCACGCTTATAGTCATAGGCTGTTGCTAATGTATCTCGATCATACATTACGCTTTGGAAACGAGCGTAAGGGCAGATGTGCATACAGACATATTCTTTAATCCAACCTGCGGCTAAATAGGTGGTGAACATTAAGATAAACGTGGTTGCATACGCAGCAGGGTTAGCATTGCCAGTGAAGAAGTCAACAAAGAGGGTTGGGGCATCTGTCCAATACATGGAGAAGCTTAAACCTGTCCAGAATGCCATTGCTAACCATAGAAAGTGGGTTAAGCCTTTTTTTCGGATTTTTTCGCTATTCCATTCTTGTTTGTCAAGGCGAATCCGTTGTACACGATCCCCTTGTATCCATTTTTCAATGCTTCTAAATGCGTCTGTCCAGAGTGTTTGGAAGCAGAAGAAGCCACAAAAGACTCGACCAACGAGTGCTGTTGCAAAGAATAATAAAACAGCCGCTAAAAAGAGTAAGGCGGCTAACCAAAATATATCTTGTGCGTGGACAACTAAATCAAAGATATAGAATTTTTTTCCGATCAAATCGAAATGCACAGCCTGCTGAGAACCAATAGGTCGCTCCCATCTTACCCAAGGTAGTATAAAAAAGGTGGCATAGGCTAAAAACATAACTGCTGATTTAAACGTTCTAAAGTTTCCTTTTACAGAACGTGGATGAATAACGGTACCTATTTTAGCTTGTACTCGACTCGCATGAATCCCTTCTTCATACATATGCTCTTTGTATATACGTTCTTCAGTATCTTTAGCCATAAATACACCTAAAAATGATTAGTAAATTTAAAATCAAGGTTTCTACAAGTAAAATACAACATGATGTTATTATATAAGTAAGCCTTAATATTCAAACAAGCATACTTAGGCTTAGTATTTTGTCTAGTTTAAAAACAACAAAAGCCAGAACAAGTCTGGCTTTTGTTGATTTCTATCAAAATCGTAAATAAATTTACTTTTCAGCTAATAGCTTAATATAAGCAACAAGTACTTTAATTTCATCTTCACTTAAGCGGTTTTTCCACGCTGGCATTTCACGAGAAATACCATGCTTGATAACTGCTTTAACTGCTGCAACTTTATCAGTTGCTGTTGCAACTTTTGCTTGTGTCCAGATATGATCTGTTAGATTTGCAGAACCCATTGCTTTATTACCCGTACCTTCTGGTGTATGACATGCCATACAACCACCTTTACCGTGGAAAATTTTATCACCTTTTGCTGCTGCAGCTGTATCATGCTTTGTACCAGATAAGCTCAATACATAATTAGCAACATTAGTTATTTCTTCCTCAGTTAAAGTTTTTGCAAATGGGGGCATATTTCCTTTACGACCATTGGTAATGGTTGTTTCAATATCATTAGGATCACCCCCCCATAACCAAGCATCATCAACTAAGTTTGGATAGTGTCCGACAACACCTTGACCACCACGTTGATGGCAAGCTGCACAATAATCACCAAAAATACCTTTACCATAAGAACGCACAAAAGATGCCATATCAGGGTCTTTTGCAACTTGTTCATAAGGCGTGGCTGCAACTTTTTTTAAATATTCATGACGCTTCTTCTCATTAGGGTCATTTTGCATTTCATTTGCTAGCAATGCTCGGGTATTCCAGTGAGTTGATACTTCTTCACCCTTATCATTTTGATAAGTAATTGTTTTAGTGCCTGTGAAATAACCTTTTTCTGTTAAACCATTTGGCCATGATGGGTATAAAAACCAATACACCAATGCAAAAATAATAGTGCCATAGAATGTCCATAACCACCATGTTGGTAAGGGGTTATTAAATTCCATTAAAGTATCATCCCATACGTGACCGGTTGTCTCGACTCCGGTAATGGGGTCTTTATAAACTTTATCTGCCATATTTACTCTCCACTCTTGTTCTGTGGGGTTTTTGCTGGCACTTTATCATTATCATTTAAAAATGGAATATTCTTATATGATTCAAGACGTTTACTTCGCTCCTTTCCAGTATAAACATAGAGTATAATACCGACAAAAGTTGTGAAGAAAATAACCAAACCTAATGATTTAGCATTACTTAAATCCAATACCCAGTTAATAAATGTATCCATAAAAGTATTCCAGCAAAAACCTATGCCCAATTAATTAACGGAAGTCGATGAAGTACTGCTCATCATACTGATCAAAATCAACCATAGTACCTAGCACTTGTAGATAAGCAACGATTGCATCCATTTCTGTCAAACGGTTTGGATTGCCATCATAATTACCTGCTTTTGCTTGAGCAACTATATTGTCTTTTGCTTTTCTGATGTCCAGCGTTTTTGCAACCTTTTCACCAAACTTCTCGACATTTGCTTTGTACTCTTCATCATTGATTGAATAAGGAACGCCGACCTTTTTCAAAGTCACCATCTTCTGTACAACATCAGAAGTATCTAGTTCATTTTTCAATAACCAAGGATAGCTTGGCATAATTGATTCAGGTACTACGTCTCTTGGGTTATTCAAATGTTTAACTTGCCATGCATTTGAATATTTACCACCAACACGAGCTAAATCAGGACCACGACGCATAGATCCCCACTGAAATGGGTGATCATACTGTGACTCTGCTGCTAATGAGTAGTGACCATAACGTAAATCCTCATCACGGAATGGGCGAATCATTTGTGAGTGACAAGTATAACAACCTTCTCGGATATAAATATCACGCCCCAATTGCTCTAGTGGCGTATAAGGGCGTACCGCATCTTTCCCATCTGCTGTTTTTACATCTTCTACCGTACCTTCGACGTAAAATAAAGGTACAATCTCAACTAAACCACCAATACTAATTGCAAGTAAGGTAAGAATAATCAAAAAACCAGCATTTACTTCAATACTTTCATGTTTCATCATGATGTTATTCTCCTTAGTCTATGCTGATTATGCTGAAGCAGCAGACGTTGCTGAATCAAGCTGATTATCTCTAGCATCAACAATGGTTTTATATACGTTGTAAACCATAACAAACATACCCGCTACAAAGAAGACACCACCAACTGCACGTGCAGCTAATGGACCGTGCATAAAGACAACCGTTTCAATAAAGCTATACTTTAAGTTTCCATAGTCATCGAATGCACGAAGCATTAGACCTTGACCAATACCTGATACCCACATCGCCGTGATGTATAAAAGAATACCGATGGTTGCAAGGAAGAAATGAGTATAGATGAGTTTTACACTATAGATTGTTGTATTCCATAAGCGTGGAATCATGTGATAGAAGGAGCCAATAGAAATCATTGCAACCCAACCTAGTGCACCTGAATGAACATGCCCAACTGTCCAGTCAGTATAGTGTGACAAAGCATTTACACTCTTAAGTGCCATCATTGGACCTTCAAATGTGGACATACCATAGAATGATAATGCTGTAATCATAAACATCATGATTGGATCTGTACGCAATTTATCCCAAGCACCTGAAAGTGTCATGATACCGTTGATCATCCCCCCCCAAGAAGGCATTAATAATAGAATAGAGAAAGTTGCTGCTAGTGTAGAGGTCCAATCAGGAATTGCTGTCCAATGTAAGTGGTGAGTTCCAACCCACATATACATAAAGCTTAATGCCCAGAAGTGAACAACTGATAGGCGATAAGAATAAACTGGGCGACCCGCTTGCTTAGGTACAAAGTAGTACATCATTCCTAAGAATGCCGCTGTTAGGAAGAAACCTACCGCATTATGACCATACCACCATTGTGTCATTGCATCTTGTGCACCTGAGAATAAGCTGTATGATTTAGCATCTGTAAAACTCAGTGGAACGGCAAGGTTATTAAAAATATGTAGCAATGCAGTTGCTAAGATAAATGCCATAAAGAACCAGTTAGCAACATAGATATGTGGTTGATTACGTTTAATCATTGTCATGGTATAGATTAAGAAATAAACGACCCAAACGACTGCAATTAATAAATCAACATACCACTCAGGTTCTGCATACTCACGCCCTTGAGTAATTCCCATTAAATAACCAATACCTGCAATGGCAATAGCTAAGTTCCAGCCATAGAATGTGAAATCAGCTAGTTTACCACCCCATAAAGGTGTCTGGCAGGTACGCTGTACTACATAATAGGATGTAGCAAATAATGCATTACCACCAAAACCAAAAATAACACCACTGGTGTGTAAAGGACGCAAGCGTCCAAACGTTATCTGAGCAATATCAAAGTTCAGCACTGGCCAAGCCAGTTCTGATGCGATATATACGCCAGTAAGCATACCAGCGACTCCCCAGAAGATTGCCATAATCGCGAATTTTTTCACGATATCATAGTTATATTGCTCTACCGAGCCTGTTGCACTATGAGCCATCTTATGCCCTCATCAAAGTTAAAAAAGAATTAACAATTCAAGAGCCTATGAAATATACAGGCTCAGAACCACGAAAAAATTGTAAAATAACAACGGCAGGATACATGAAAATCTTATATAAGAAAATGCTTATTCTTAAGGTTTTGCTATTCAAACCAGCAATTAATAAATAAAAAACGTAAAAAAATGATATGTATCAACTGGAAATAAACAAACGTATTTTAATCAGTAAACATAAAATTGCTTATATCTATACAAGTATTCTTCCCAATTCAGCTTACATACAATAGAATCCAGCATTCTTAAAAAATAACAAATCCACGAGGTCATGCTATGCACCAAGAACACAACCTGGTTAAACAGCTTGATACTCTTTCCAATGCAATTGAGCATGGAGAGCTTGAGAAAGCTCGTGATCTACTTAACACACTACATCCCGCTGAAATTGCACACTTAATTGAATCTTCCCCTGTTGAACAAAGAAAAGTGATTTGGGAACTTGTTGAACCTGATAATGAAGGTGCGGTACTTGTTGAATTACGTGACGAAGTTCGCTCCATGCTTGTTCAAGAAATGAAAACAAGGGAAGTTATTGCTGCTGCACAAGATTTAGCTGTTGATGATTTAGCTGACTTTATCCAAAGCTTACCAAATAAGCTCATTTCTAAAGTACTCTCTAGTCTTAACCGTGGTAATCGTAAAAAAGTTGAACAAGTTTTAGCATACCCTGAAAATACCGCGGGTGGCATGATGGATACCAATGTCATCACCACACACCCTGATGTTACTGTTGAGGTATTGCTACGTTATTTACGCCGCTTAAAAGAGCTTCCTTCACATACTGATAGTATTTTTGTGGTTGATCGTAACAATAAGTATTTAGGTACTTTACCTATTTCAACATTATTGACAGAGCAGCCCGAAAAAATTATCAAAAACATCATGCGAAAGAATCGCAAGACCATTCCTGCAGATATGTCTGACACGGAAGTTGCCATATTGTTTGAGGATAGAAATTGGGTCTCTGCCCCTGTTTTAGATAAATCAGGCAAACTAGTGGGGCGCATTACCGTTGATGATGTTGTCGATGTTATTCGTGATGAAGCAGAACATTCTGTACTTAGTACCGCTGGTTTGGATGAAGAAGATGATTTATTTGCACCTGTCGTTGAAAGCTCAAAACGAAGAGCTATATGGCTTGGTACTAATTTGCTCACAGCATTACTAGCAGCAGTCGTTATTGGACAATTCCAAAATGTATTAAGCCAATTTGTTGCTCTTGCTATTCTTATGCCTATTGTTGCTAGTATGGGAGGGGTTGCAGGTAGCCAAACTCTAACTTTAGTCACTCGTGCTATTGCACTTGGGCAAATTAGTAAAAGTAATATTCGTATATTATTTAGTCGTGAATTTTGGGTCAGTTGTATTAATGGCACACTATGGGCCATTGTCGTAGGGCTTATTGCTGCACTCTGGTTTAGTGATATAAAACTGGGTCTTATTATTGCAGCAGCTATGGTTATTAATTTATTAGTTGCTGCTATGTTTGGTGTGTTTTTACCAATTATACTAAAACGTCTAAACATCGATCCTGCCTTAGCAGGGAGTGTTGTCCTCACAACTATTACTGATGTTGTTGGGTTCTTATCATTTTTAGGGCTAGCAAGTTTGTTTTTGCTATAGGGTAAGATGACTTATTTCAACTGATTGTTAGAAAACACGTTTCTATATTTTGATAATGCCACAAAAAACGATCCAAAGTTTGCTTCAATTAGCGACTCAGCAACTTAACGCCTTTAGTGACTCCGCTCGATTTGATGTGGAGTTATTGCTTTGTCATTGCCTTAATAAGCCACGCAGTTTTTTATTTACTTATCCTGAAAAGACTGTATCCAATAATCAATATCAACTGTTTCAGCAATTATTAGAAAGAAGATGTACAGGAGAACCTCTTGCTTATCTTATTGGCTATCGTGATTTTTGGTCACTACGTTTAAAAGTGACTAAAGATACCTTAATCCCTCGTCCCGAAACGGAATTATTAATTGAAACTTGTTTGGCTTTGCTTCCAAATGATAAAGCGATTTCTATCGTAGATTTAGGTACAGGTAGCGGAGCTATTGCTTTAGCATTAGCAAGTGAATATTCTAAAGCTAAGGTATTAGCCGTTGATATTTCAAATAAAGCATTGGCAGTAGCACAAGAAAATGCGGCTAATCATGCAATTAATAATGTGGAGTTTCTTCAATCTAATTGGTTTAGCGAAATTCCACACCAGCAATTTGATTTGATTATTAGCAATCCACCTTATATCGAAGCCCATGATCCGCATTTGCAGCGAGGTGATGTTCGCTATGAGCCATTGCTTGCTTTGCAATCTGGTCAAACAGGGTTTGATGATATTGAGAAAATCATCTCACAAAGCTCAAAATACCTGAAACAAGAGGCTTGGCTGATGTTTGAGCATGGTTATCAACAAGCAAAGCAATCGAGAAGGCTTTTACGGCAAGCTGGCTTTAAACAAGTCCATTCACGTCTTGATCTTGCAGGACATGAGCGAATAACACTAGGAGCTTGTCCAAGAATATGAGCCGTAGTGTGAGGGAAAGTTTCTAGGGATTACCAACAAACCGTAGTGGCTGTACCGCTGTCATTTGCTGATGTTTCTCGATTCAAATTGTCTAACGTCATGGTTCTGCAAACTTTATCGCCATATTGACCCTTACCCAATTTGGCGGTCGCAGTCACGCTATAAGCTGTACAAGGTATTTGCCCTATTCCACTATCTGAGGTGCAGTTAGTTGGAGTAATCGTAGTTATCATGACACTATATTCACCTTTAGGGCTGTCTATTGTGTTGTTTCCTGGTGAATTATTGAGTGTTGCTAAATCTTTTGCATAGGATAAATGCTGGATAAAATATTCCTCTTGTTGCTGGGCAATTTTGTATAACGCGGTTTTTGCATCTGCTCGCTTACTTTTTCTTACTTGTTCTACATACGAGGGATAGGCAATAGAGGCTAATATTGCCAAAATTGCAACTGCAATTATTAATTCTATCAGTGTAAATCCGTTGTCTTTATTCATATTTTTGTCTTTTTATTTAGTAATATTATTGTTGATTGAAAAACTCTTTAGAAATATAAATACTTATTACACTACCAATAAAAAATGAACTTAAAACCATACTAATCAGTCGCTTAATTACTGTGAAACCATTGGTATTCAACTAATTATTTTTTATTCATTGTTATCAGCATTTTAATTGTAATTTATCGTGATGAATTTGTGTTACCGTATTATTATTTTTTATTAGTATGTTGGTATTTTACGTGCAGTTAATAAACGAGATTCTTTTTTAGCCATTGAGTTAAATAAGTCTTCATGTATTTTTAGCTGTAATTTTACAAAAAAACCATCTGCATTTTGTTTACTAGGATCTAAGTCCTTATCCTCAAAGCCTTTAAAGTTATATCCTATACCTAAACGCCAGTAATCACTTAAAAATATGTTGGCTCCTACACCCATTGCATAACGAGTTTCATCAAACCCGTCACTTGATAAAATACCGCCATGTATATCTATATCAAAATGCTTATTAAGTTCATAACGACTTTTAATATCAAAAACTAACGAATCATGCTGAGACTCCTCATTATCTAGTCTAACAACTTTATATTTCATCCCCATTCGTAAGCCTAAATCAAGTTTATTATTAACCTGATAGTTTTGATGTGTTGATAATAAGTGAATATTTTCCTTATCAATCACACTATCTTGGTTTTTTTTCCATTGATACACATATTGACTGTTTAATTTACCATTTAACATAGGGCGTTTGGCTGCACCTATTGTAAATATATTACTACCGCTTAAATTATCACTTGATTTTTCAATACGTAGGTCATCACGAATAACCGTAGTCCAATCATCGTCTAACCTTGCCGTATAATCACCCCTTATTGCCATATAATCCTGAGTGTCGCTACGACGACCTTCAATACGTAGAAACTTTTTATGATTTTTATCACGCACATCCGTCAAAGAAACAGAAGCTGCAACTGAATTTTGAGTGTTATTACCTATTATATTTTTAATAACCTCTAAAGTCGGTGTAATGCTTAACCCTTTTTCAATATCATGGCTTCCTCTAACGCCTACTGCACTTTCTGCATTGGGTGTATCTAAAAGACCACTGGAGCGATATTCTGAATATAACTCCATATCTTTATTCATTGTTGTTTTTATACCTGCAGTTAATAATTTACGACGTTGATCAAGACCATAGCCTTGGGTTCCAAGAAAGTCACTACCTTCATCATAATAAGCATATATAGACGACTTTTTACCTAAAGATATTTCAGTATTAGCAGTAATATGATTATGGCTAGAGTCTGCAAGATCTTGCTCATACTCTCCACTAATACGACCATGTTGTCCAAATAAACGAATGTTTCGATTAGCTCCAATAATTGCAGTATTCACTTTTTTAATTTCATTAGTGCTTTGACTAGCAATACGTCGCCCACCAAGCATGACTTTCCAATTAGCAATATTTTTTTCTACAATCATACCTAGGGATTGATTCATTGTATGTGTGCTAAGCGCTTCATTATGTTGACCTTGTATTTTCAATGTTGTGTTATTTTTAAGTTTTTGAGAATGTATTAATTTAGCTTCTCGGTGATCAGCTCTAATCCCCCCACTATTGTTAGTAAAGTTCTCATCAGCATGTGCAATAACTAAATCAGTTTGTGCTTTATTCTTCCATTTTTTATGTATTTTGAGGCGATGAGCACTACCTGCATTCGCACCATTATTATGGGACATATGTGCACTACTAAGTGTCATTTGTGTATTATTACTAGGTTGATAGTGTAAATAGGCACCTACAATCTTTCCACCTGTCTCTGCTTGTTGATCCTGAGTAACGCTTCCTCCTACGACTATAGAATTACCTAATTTATGTTGAATTCTAGCACCTGCGACTAAATAATTATCATTATTGTTATCTTCATAGTTATAGTTGACACGAATATAAATAGGATTTTGGTTATCATCATATGCTGGAATAATACGATGAAAACTTAAATAACCCGTGTATGGGTCTAACGTATAATCTTCTGAACGATTAAGTGTTTGGGTAGATAGTACTAGACTATTACTATTTTTACTATAAATGATGAGCTCAATAAGTTCTGAGTTTACAACAATGTCTGATTTAGCTAGTTGATATTGCATACTCGTGCCATTACCAGGAAATTCTTCTGTAAAATGCTTATTAGCCTGAGGTGCAGAAAATATTTCCATTTTTGTTTTATCATTTTCAAAGTGAGCCTTAGCACCTGTTAATGTACGTTGTACTTTAGCAAGATCATAGTGATTGTCTTTATCAAGTTCAAAATCACCCCACATAATATTACTACGATCTTTTTCTACTTTTATAAATAGTTTATCTTGACTTTTTGCTTCCCTATTTCGTAACGATGCATCTCCACGTGCAGGATAGTAACTTTGATTAAACGTATTCTGAAAACTTGCTTCTTGGTTTATGTCTTTATTACTGTCAAAACTTAAAGTTAAATTAAAGTCTCCTTTAATTTTCCCTTTCATAAATATTTTACTACGCCCACTTAACAAACCTGTATCAAATATTCCCTCATCATTTAAATGACCATTGTGGACGGTAATATTTAAATAACCGCTTGCAATTAACGGTCTCATATAAGTAATTTGAGTAATATCTATATCAGACTGCATTTCATCGGATGTTGCCCGAATATATACTTTACCTGTTTTATTTGAGCTTTTTAAATGAACGATGCCCTGACCGTTCTGTATTTTTACTTGGTGCCCTGCTATGGATTTTTGAATATCTTCTTCAAGCCAACTACCTTGTGTTGCTTCTAATGTGACAAAATAGGTTCCTTTTGCAATATTACCTTGCTCATCTAATACCTCTATCTTAATAGGTAAATTAGATTTTCCTGAATCCGCAACTAATTCCTTTTTGGCTGCTGATAGTTTAAGTGCTACTCCATGAGATGGATATATAAACGTATTTTTTGCAACAACCTTTAATTTTTTTACCTCATTTATACCTTTAACTTCAAGCTTATTTTTACCTTTTTTTAATTTAATGCCATACCAACTTAATACTTGTGAACGTGTCTTTTTATTTACAATTTGCTCACCTAATTGCTCAATAGCAACAGCCTCATCATTTACATATAATGTGGGTGATTTTATACTAGCAGGGATAACCACCATAAAACGCCCATCAAGGCTAATATTTCCCTTAGGCCATAACCATGTACCTTTTTTTGCCTGTTTATAATTAATTTTTTTTACTACCTTTTTAGTCAGTGGCATTTTCTCTTTTTTACTATCATATTGATTATTTTTTACTGTTGGTTGTAACGGACCGACAAAATTAGCTTTTACTTGGCTGCCAGGCTCAGAAATCATATCAGTATCATCTAACATCATATTTAACTTTTTTACACGAGCGAAAACATCCTCTTTATTTTCTTCAGGAGGCTCTACAATAAAGTCTACTCGCTGAAATTCGCCAGGTGCTAAATCAACAAAAAAACTAGAAGGGTCACCAACTTGACGAGAACTACTGACAGTTAAACGAACTTAATCCGGCCATGTTAATCAATCCAATATCATCACATCCAGGCCAGCGGTAA
>JALWYT010000275.1:0-714 GCA_026992705.1 Thiotrichaceae bacterium | reverse complement strand
ACATGCAGATCATAGGTTAAACCATGAAAGTTATAATCACCTGCAGAATCCGTTACTGCATAATTACCATCAGATAAATAAATTCGTACACCACCTATTGGTAAAATATCAAATGATTCACCATTGTCATTAACTTGGCAGTCTTTTTTACAAGGTAGTTTAAAAAAAACTTTACCAAAAATAATCCCCTCGCTTGACAATACACCAATATTGTTAATCGTAACCTTTGCATGGCTAGCTAGAGAACGAATTTGTTTACCATCAGGTAAATCTGCAATTAACACTGCAGAATTAATTAAATCACCTTGATCTGCATATGCAGTTACTCGTACAGCATAATGGAGCGTATACGTTTTGTTACTTGGTAAATTATATAATTTAAACTGAATAACATTATTAGAGTTAATAAAAACATCTGAAAATAGTTGAGAGTCTAATCGCGTCGAGCCAGCTAATAATTTAAAGCCCTGTGGTAGCCTATCTTCGATTGTTAAGCTTGGTAACGTAAGACCTGTCGTATTTTTAAACGTAATGGTATAAGTTAAAATATCACCCATCATTGCTTTATTTTGTGATACATTTTTACTTAGTATCAAGCGTTGTTCCAAAGCAAATGGATCCACTGGGATATTAATAACAGTTGGAAATTGATGATCAATTACTGTAAAAAGTCCTGATCCATCAACTCCCTTATCACCATAAAAACCATAGGAT
>JALWYT010000274.1:2896-4013 GCA_026992705.1 Thiotrichaceae bacterium | reverse complement strand
TTAAATTAAAATCAGGTCTATCCTGAATACTGTTGAGTAAATCCGCATAGTCTCTTGGCTCAGGCGAATCTCCACCTGCCAGCGACAAGGCTAAGCCGTTTAAAAACTCGCGTAGATTAGCAATTTTCTCGGCTTTAGGCTGTGGATGACTTCGATGTGGAGCCGGTATTTTATGCTTCTCCAAAAACATTGCCGCACACACATTGGCAAGTATCATGCACTCCTCGATTATTTTATGAGCATCATTACGCACAATAGGCTGGATAGACTCAATTTTGCGGTTTTCACCAAAGATAATCTGCGTTTCAGTGGTTTCAAAATCAATTGCCCCGCGAGCAGTACGCTGTTGGCGTAGAGCATGGTACAAGCGGTACAAATCATCTAAATGCTTGATGATATTTTTATGCTTCTCACGTAAGGCTTCATCCTTATCCACCACCATTGCCGCTACTTCATCATAGGTGAGGCGGGCAGCGGAGTGCATCACTGCTTCATAAAATTTATAGTCAATCAGCTTGCCATTGGCTTTGATGCGAATCTCACACACTATGCACAAGCGATCAACATGCGGATTCAGTGAGCATAAACCATTTGATAACGCCTCAGGCAACATGGGAATAACTTGTTTCGGGAAATAAACCGATGTGCCGCGTTTAACCGCTTCCTTGTCTAAAGCTTCATCTTTTTTAACATAGTGCGATACATCCGCAATGGCGACATAAAGTTTCCAGTTTTTGCCATCAGGTTCACAATATACCGCATCATCAAAATCTCGGGCATCTGCTCCATCAATTGTTACCAGCGGAATATTACGCAAATCAAGGCGATTTTTTTTATCCTCTTCAGTGACCTCTGCACCTAGCTTTTCAGCCGCTTGCATCACCTCATGTGGCCACTCAAAAGGCAAATCATGAGAACGCAAGGCAATATCAATCTCCATACCGGGAGCCATATGTTCACCTAAGACTTCAGTGATTTTACCAATCGCCTGCGAACGCAACGTTGGGTATTCTGTGATTGATGCGACCACAATCTGCCCATCTTTTGCCTTGTTTTTATGGTTAGGTGGAATAAAAATACTCTGCCCAATGCGAGAATTATCAGGTTCAACATACCC
>JALWYT010000274.1:0-2886 GCA_026992705.1 Thiotrichaceae bacterium | reverse complement strand
TCAGGCTGACCAGAGCTCTATCACCGTGCATTACCCGCCGCATTTGTTTAGCGGAAAGATACAAATCCTCACTTTTATCATCAGGAATTAAAAAGCCAAAACCATCGGGATGCCCCATGACTCGACCTGCAATTAAGTCTGCATGATCAATAGGAAGGTATTGTTTGCGTCGATTAAAAATAAGTTGCCCATCACGAGTCATCGCCCGCAAACGGTAGCCCAAAGCCTCCTGATCACTAGGATCAGATAGCTCCAAGCGGTTAATAAGATCAGTAAATTTTAACGGCTTACCCGCCTTGTTTAATATTTCTAAAATCAGCTCACGGCTAGGAATAGGGCGGCCATATTTAGCCGCCTCCCTTTCATAATGTGGATCTTTTGAAACCAATAGATTTTGTCCTTTAATTGTTCGTATGGTAGGCAGAGTCTAGCATATTCTTAAACGAATGTTTGAGAATAATAGGAAATCTAATTAGGGAGTTACTTTTATAAACTAAGGATATTATTCAAACAAAGAAAAGTGATACGCATCTAAACCTTTATCAGCACAGACAGTGCTTCCTTCAGCAACTCGTTCCGATATTCTTACGGTGTTATTATCAATAATCAAACCTTGAACTTGTTGACCACAATGTCCTTTTTTTACGGGTGTACCAACAACAGCAATAACATTAGATTGATTATTTTGGTAAACCTGTAATGTATCTGCTATACGAACAAAATAGCAAGGAGCCATAGGGCGTAGAACATATGAATTATCGCCATTCTTCAGTAAACAATTACCATTATCATCGAATAACTTTAGCTCCAAATTTGCAATAGAAGCTATATCTGTTTGTATGGCAGGAGGCAATGGTGCAATATTATTTTGAATATTAGCTGTATTTTTTGTTATATCAATAGTATCTGTTGGTTGTTTACAAGTAGATAGGATGGCTATTAAACTAAGTAAGAATAAATTTTTCATGAGTTAACAGGTACTGCCCAAAACCAAACTTTTTCTGAACGATCAATATAATCTAGTGCACCGCTTGCCATTGCTGGACCTTCCCAGAAAAAATCAGAATCACGCATAAACTGACCAGTACCATCCCATAAATCAATATGATCACCTGTATTATTTGGTCCCCAAAAGTTTTCACAGAAGATAAAACCGTGTTTACCTTCAAAGTCCTGCCATTTTACATCCGTATAAATTTTACATTTACCAAAACGAGATGCTTTACGTTTCATCCACTTTGCCAATTCTCTTGCTCGTAAAGTATGCCCTTTGCCTTTATGTCCATACCAGCACTGCACACCTGTGTAACCCGAAAGCAAACGGCTACGCTGTAAACAAGTGCCTAAACGAATTGCACATTGATTACTAAAGTTAGGGATTCCATTCGGGCGTTTACAAGGGAAACGTTCATCTTCACTAATTGTAGGATGATTTTTCCAAAGTTCTCCAAAACTAAGCATTCCATGCCTCCTTTCAAAATATGTCTATTAAATATAGACGAAATTAAATAAAAAATTAGCTCGTTTTTCTGGCTGTTTTATCCGTTAGTCAAAATTAAATTATATTCCTAGCTAATATAAAATGATGTATTGACCTTGTAGATGGTTCAAAACATACTTTTTGTTTTGCTAGTCTAGTTAGGGAAACGTAATTATCTAATTGACTAAAAAGGTTTTTTCTGTATTATTCATCGTTTTTTGTAAATTTATTGCATTAATAATAACTATCTTATCTTGCAAATAAATTCCTGAGAGAGGCAGCAATCGCTGCCTTTTTGTGTTTCAGAGCTTCCAAAAGGAGAGTGAATCATGTCGAGTGCATTGATGAATACATATGCACGTTTACCCGTTATGTTTGAGAAAGGCGAGGCGTGTACATTATGGGATAGCGATGGCAAAGCCTATATTGATGCTATTTCAGGTATCGCTGTATGTAGCCTTGGACATGCACGGTGTGAGGTCGCGGATGCAATCTGCGAGCAAGCAAATAACTTAGTGCATACCTCCAACCTTTATCAAATCAAGCACCAGCAAGCTTTAGGTGAAAAGCTTTGCCAATTATCAGGCATGGATAATGTCTTTTTTAGCAACTCAGGTGCAGAGGCAAATGAGGCGGCGATTAAAATTGCCAGAATGTATGGCAAGAATAAAGGCATTGAGATACCAGAAATTATTGTGGTATCAGGTAGTTTTCATGGTCGAACCCTCGCAACACTCTCCGCGACGGGAAACCGCAAGGTGCAAGCAGGCTTTTCGCCATTAGTACAAGGTTTTATCCGTGTTGCTTTTGATGATATTGAAGCGATTAGAAACACACTAAAAAGCAATCGCAATGTTGTGGCGGTTTTAGTGGAACCAGTGCAAGGTGAGGGTGGGGTGAATATTCCCGCCGATGAGTATTTGCCTCAATTGCGTGAATTATGTGATGAGCATGATTGCTTGTTGATGCTCGATGAGATTCAAACAGGCATGTGCAGAACGGGCAAGTGGTTTGCTTTCCAGCATAGCGATATTTTGCCTGATGTGATGACCTTAGCGAAGGCTCTTGGCAATGGTGTGCCGATTGGAGCTTGTTTGGCAGCAGGCAAGGCGAGTGATGTCTTTAAGCCGGGCAATCATGGCTCTACATTTGGTGGTAATCCACTGGCTTGTCGGGCTGCATTAGCGGTTATCGAGGTAATGGAAAAAGAAAATCTGGCTGAGGCTGCGGCATCACTAGGGCAATATTTCAATGAGCAATTACAAGACGCATTAAAAGGTGTGGCAGGGGTTAGCAATATCCGCAATAAAGGTTTGATGATTGGCGTAACCCTAGAAAAAGACTGCCCTGAGCTTGTGCAACAGGCGTTAGAGCAAGGGGTATTAATCAATATGACGGCACCGAAC
>JALWYT010000273.1 GCA_026992705.1 Thiotrichaceae bacterium | reverse complement strand
AAGTTCATATGCGTGATGGTGTTACTGTAAATAACAATACAGAAACTAAAGCATCTACACAACAGACTGTGCGAAAAAGTAAATATCGTGTTCGCTCAGGTGACACTTTATACAAAATTGCCTCTCGCATAAAACCTCGTGGTATTAGTTCTGACCAAATGATGGTTGCATTATTTCGTGCTAATCCTGAGGCATTTCGTAAAGGAAATATTAATCGCTTAAAAGCTGGTGTTACACTTAAAGTGCCATCAAATGCTGATTATATCTCAACACGTGAAGCAAAGCGTTTAATTCGTAAACATTATGCTGAATGGAAGCAATATCGTAAAAAATTAGCTAAGAAAACACTTCCTCAAAAACAAAGCCAGACAAACTCACATACAGAGAATAAGTCACATAGTAAGAGTTTATCAAGCCATGATAACAAAATCGGTGCTACAAAACCCTCTAATAAAGCCCGTTTAGAAGTCATGGGAAGTAAAAATAGTGGTAATAAAAATAGCTCAAATATATCTGCCGCTGGTAAGGCTCGTATTGCTGAATTAGACAAACAGCTTGCTCTTGCTCGAGAGGCTTTAATTTCAAAACAACGAGAAAATGCTGAACTAAAATCGCGTATTTCTGAAATGGAATCTATCATTCAGAAAAAGAATCGTTTAATTGAATTAAAAAATGAACAATTAGCAAAGTTGCAACGTAGTTTAGCAAATGCAAGAAACTCCACTGAGAATACAAATAATACCGCGACACCATCCGCAGCATCGGTAAATCGATTAACAACTGTTAATACCGATCTTTCAACACATCTTGCCAATAAAGCTAACCAAGAAGCTGGCAAAATTATTCGAGCACAAGTAGCAGGAAGTAATGGACAACAAAATACTCAAGCAAATACACCAGATACCCAACAGCATGAAAATAAGTTAGCACCTGCAGCCCTTGCAGAAAAACGTCGTGCTGTGACAATAGATGCTACTAAACAGGAACAAGAGGTTCAGGAGCTAACACCAGAAGAAACCGGCTTCAAACCTGAGAAAAAGAATGCTTTATTAGACTTATTATCATCTCCTATTGTAACAGCAGCAGGAGCTGGAACTATTTTCTTGTTATTGCTTGGCTGGTGGCTACTTTATCGTCGTAAGAATACATCATCTGATGATCATGCTAATGATGCTACATCACCTGATTTCGATGATGATATTACTGAATTTTCAACACCAGAAAAAGTAGGAAAAGATGATGAATTCATTACAGAGTTTGAAAAAGAACCCAAAACACCAAAAATTGGTGATGAAGAGGAAGTAGTTACCCCTAAAGAAGTTTCAGAGACTGATAATATTTCTAATAGACTTGATGATGAAGACGATATTATTCAAGAAGCCGATGTTTATATTGTTTATGGTTTACACGAACAGGCAGAAACAGAGCTTAAAAAAGCCATTGCAGAACACCCTGAAAAATTAGAATATCGTCATAAATTATTGGAAAATTATCTAGCCGCAAACAATAAAGAGGCATTTGATCTACAAGCTCAAGAGCTTCACGATCTAGATGGTAATAATAAAGCTGATATTTGGGAAAAAGTGATAGAAATGGGGCGGAAGATTAGCCCCGATAACCCGCTATATCAAACCATTAATAATGATAGTCGTGCTTCAAACTCAACAGAGAAAAAAATTACTACAGATGCTGCTACTGTAGCAGGGGCAGGGGTCACTGCTGCAATGTCTTCAGATACAGATATATCCGCAAATAATGCTCAAATAGAAATTGAAGAAGTAGAAGATGATCTTGATAAACTACTGCTTGATGATGATATTACTGATACAAAAACCAATCACTCTAATGAAATGGATCAGGATGAGCAAGCTCAACAAATTGAAGTAGCAGAGGATATAGCGAATTTAGACTTAGATGATGACTTTAATCTCGATGATCTTGAAAAAGAACTCAACAGCAGTGCAACTGAATTAGCTAGTGATAGAGATGTTGATAACAGTCAAGATAATGTTATCGACTTTGAATCTATGTTACTAGATGATGATACTCATCAAAAATCAACAAATGATGAACTTGATATTGCTAGCTTAAATTTAGAAGTTGACAATGAAACAGGTATAGATCGTATTCTTCCTAAAGGTACAGCGTATACTGCTCAAGGCAATACTGAAATGTATACCGAAGAAGATGATGATATATTATCTTTTCTTGATTTACCGGAAGAAGGTATTGATCTGCAAGAAGCTCATATCAGTACCAAACTTGATCTTGCTAGAGCTTATTTAGATATGGGTGACATTGAAGGTGCTCGTAGTACACTTGAAGAAGTCATTGTTGAAGGTAGTGACAAGCAAAAGCAAGAAGCTGAAGAATTATTACACCAAACAGGTTGATTCTTTTACTCTTTTTTATATACATCAGCAATAAAAAGACCAGCTATGATCTGGTCTTTTTTCAATTAAAACAATACTTGACTAAATTACTAGGTATAACTAGAATTACCTAGTAAATTAGTAGGTTATTTTTATGGTTGTACTATCTCAAATGATGGGAAGCTATACCTAATTCTATAAAAATCTCTGATAAGACAATCTGATAAAGTCATATGCGATTTTCTCGACATTAAAATTGCGTTTTTTACCCAAAAAATTCATAACTACTCAGTGTAAATATAGGTAGGCTCCTAATTTATTGAAGACACCAACCTCCCCACTTTTCACTTTGGAGTTAATATTATGAAGCTTTCAACAAAAGGACGTTATGCCGTAACCGCAATGATGGATCTTGCTATTCATGATCAAGAAGGTCCTGTAACTTTGGCTGATATATCAAAATGTCAAGGAATTTCTCTATCTTATCTTGAGCAACTTTTTTCAAAATTACGAAAAGAAGGTTTAGTTGACGGTGTTCGAGGACCAGGAGGTGGTTATCGTCTTGGTAAAATTGCCAATCAAATTAGTATTGCTGATATTATTTCAGCCGTTGATGAAAATATTGATTCAACTAACTGCCTTGGTAATGAAGATTGCAATAAAGGTGAACGATGTTTAACTCATCATTTATGGGAAGATTTAAGTAATAAACTTTATGAATTTTTAGATGGGATTACACTATCCCAGTTTATCAACCGCCCTGAAGTCCGAGAAGTCTCTCAACGGCAAGATACTACTGCTAGCCGTATCGCAACGATGTTTCCACCTAGTAGTGCATCATTGAATTGAAGCGATAATTTCAGGTTAGAAATAAATTCTAGTCACTCCATGTAATATATGAAGTTAATATTATTTATGCCAACTAGCCTACAACATATCATTGTTGGTAGCTATTTGATGAAGCATAGGAGCTTTAGCAAGCTCAAGGATTGTTAACTTCCCCAAACGTGGATCATCTATATAGGTCGCTCCAGTATCAATAAAATAGATATTAGCTGTTGTTATAGGGTCAGGTACTGGGGTATGACCAACAACGACTAAATCAATTCCTTCTATCTTAGCAGCATAGCCATCGGTGATAATACGCTTATAGCGGTTACGTGACCACAAGCTATAGTTTTGTATTTCCATACTAGTTTGTAGTTTCTTGATAAAATATGCCCAATTCATGTGTAAAGGAACATCGGCATGAACAATCCCTACATTGCCACAGGGGGCTTCAATTTCGATAGCTAAAGGTAGTTTTGCTAATTTTTTTCTAATCCTCGGTTTTAATTTCTCTGGCATGGCATGCCACCAGTCACCACCACAATATTCTAACCAGTTAGTCAGCATCTGCTTATCATATTTGGATTCAATTAACATATATTCATGATTCCCCATAATTGAGAAAAACCAAGGCTTAGTTAAAAACTCTATCGCTCGGTGTGATTCATTACCACGATCAATAAGGTCTCCGACTGAAAAAACTCGATCTTTTTCATTATCAAAGTCAATTTGCTCAAGCAATGCTAAAAACGGGGTAAACATTCCATGAATATCACCCACAATAAAATCACGACCTTGACAGTTTTTGGTAAAATATTTAAAT
>JALWYT010000272.1 GCA_026992705.1 Thiotrichaceae bacterium | reverse complement strand
AGTTGGGTTAGTGTAGATAATTCGATGGGTGCTCTCTTATTAGCGCCATAAGTATTTATTACAAATTCAGCTTCACATATCTTAATTAAAAGTACTTTTACTCCACCGTCACCGATTTAGCCAAATTCCTTGGTTTGTCAACATCTGTGCCTTTAAATACAGCGGTGTGGTAGGACAGGAGTTGTAGGGGGACGGAGTACACTATTGCGGCGATGCTTTCTGGTATACTGGGCATTTCTAGGATATGGATATTGTCTTGTGCTTTGATTTCGGCGGCTTTGTCGGCGAAGACATAAAGCACGCCACCGCGAGAGCGGACTTCTTCCAGGTTGGATTTTAGTTTTTCTAGCAGTGTGGTATTTGGGGCGACGGTGATAATGGGCATTTCGCTATCAACTAATGCGAGAGGACCGTGTTTGAGTTCGCCTGCGGGGTAGGCTTCTGCGTGGATATAGGAGATTTCTTTGAGTTTTAAGGCTCCTTCCATTGCGACAGGGTATTGCTCGCCACGCCCTAAAAAGAGGGCATTGCTTTTTTCGATAAAGTTTTCTGCCATTTTTTCGATGGCTTTGTCGTGATCTAGCACTTGTTCGACAATAAGAGGTAGCTGTTTTAAGCCTGTGATTAAGGTATTGATAATTTCTACATCCGCTTGTTTGGCTTGTAGTAGTTGTCCTAATAGCAGTTGTAATGCAACTAGCTGCGTGGTGAATGCTTTGGTTGAGGCGACTCCAATTTCGGGACCGGCGAGTGTCATCAGTGAAAAATCGGATTCACGCATTAGGGAGCTTTCAGGCACGTTGCAGATGGTTAGCGTTGCAAGGCAGCCTGTCTTTTTTACTTTTTCCAGTGCGGCTAGTGTGTCGGCGGTTTCGCCTGATTGTGAGATGGTAATAACGAGTAGGTTTTTTCTCGGTGGTTGGCGACGGTAGCGGTATTCGCTAGCGACTTCGATATTGCATGGCACATCGCTTAGGCTTTCAATCCAGTATTTTGCGATTAAGCCTGCATGGTAGCTTGTGCCGCAGGCAATAATTTGAATTTCTTCAAGCTGAGCTAAGACTTCTTCAGCTGATTTGCCGTCTTGTGTTTTGCCAACAATGCAGTTGATAAACCGATCTGCTGTTAAACGACCATCGAGTGTTGATTGTATGGCTCGTGGCTGCTCGTAAATTTCTTTGAGCATGTAGTGGCGGAATTCGCCCAAGTCAGAGGCACACATAGAGGCATTGGATTGTTGAATATCCCGCTCTACGGCTTCGCCATGTTCGTCGTAGATATTGATTTCATGGCGGCTGATTTGTGCTGTGTCGCCATTTTCTAAATAGATAAAACGGGTGGTAACGGGTAGCATGGCTTGAATATCAGAGCCGATAAAGTTTTCCCCTAAGCCTAAACCAATCACCAATGGGCTGCCGTGTCGGGCAACGACTAGGGAGTCTGGTTCATCATTAGAAATGACTGCCAAGGCATAAGCTCCGCGTAGTTTGTCGCGGACTTTCATAACAGCTTCTAATAGCTCCAAACCTTGCGATTCTTCTTGTTCAATCAAATGCACAATGACTTCGGTATCGGTATCCGAGGTGAATTCATAGCCATCGGCTAGCAGTGCTTGCCGTAGTTCTTCGTAATTTTCAATAATGCCGTTATGCACAACCGCAATACGATTATTACTTACATGCGGATGAGCATTGCGTTCAGCGGGTTTACCGTGTGTTGCCCAGCGAGTATGAGCAATGCCAATCGTGCCAGTGAGTGGATTGCTTTCTAGTTTGGCTTCTAAAGAGGCAACTTTGCCTAATGCTCGCTCACGGACGAGGTGTTGCTCAGCAGTGATGAGAGCTAGCCCAGCGGAGTCATAGCCGCGATATTCTAGGCGACGCAAGCCTTCTAATAAGATTTCTGTGACAGGGCGTTGTGCGATTGCACCGACAATTCCACACATTCTATTTATTCCTCATTTTTTGTTGGACGTTGCCATCCACTACGGCTGATTTGCTTGGCTCTAGCAAGCGTTAATTGCTCTGCTGGGGCATCTTTGGTGATGGTTGAACCTGCCCCAATGGTTGCGTAATTACCCACCGAAACAGGGGCGACTAATTGCGTACATGAGCCAATAAAGGCGTTGTCACCAATTTGGGTTAAATGCTTGTTGACACCATCGTAGTTGCAAGTGATGGTTCCTGCACCGATATTGACATTTTTGCCCATTTCAGTATCACCGATATAGCTGAGATGGCTGACCTTGCTACCTTCGCCGATTTGTGATTTTTTGATTTCCACAAAATTACCGACTTTGGCTTGTTTTTGTAAATCAGCACCTGGGCGAAGTCGGGCAAAAGGCCCTATGCTGCAATTGTCTGCGACTTTGGCTTGTTCTAAAACAGAATTTGGATAAATGGTGACATTAGAGCCGATAACGCTGTCTTGAATAACACAATTAGGGTGAATGACAACATTGTCGCCTAACTTTACATCGCCAATAAACACTGCATTGACATCAATAATCACATCTTTGCCAACCGTTAAATTACCACGAATATCAATACGATTAGGGTCAAGCAAGCTTGTGCCATTCTCCATCAAAGTTTTGGCTTGCTGCTGTTGATAGACTCTTTCTAATTTGGCTTGCTGCTCACGGTTATTAACCCCTTCGACTTCATTGGGATTTTCGCAAATAAGCGTATCAACTCGCTTGTTTTCTGCAACCGCCATGCCGACACAATCCGTTAAATAATATTCGCCTTGTGCATTCTCAGGCTGTAGTGCTTGCAACCAGCGTTTTAAATCACCACCTTTTGCGGCAATAAAACCTGAATTAACTTCTGTAATCTGCTTGATGGTATCATCAGCATCTTTTTCTTCGACAATACAGGCTACCCGTCCCGCTTCACGCACAATGCGACCATAGCCTTTGGGATTATCGAGTACTGTTGTCAAAATCGTTAAATCATTTTGCTGCAAACTATCGGCTAAAGCTTGCAAGGTTTTTGACTTAATGAGCGGCACATCACCATAGGCAATCACGATGCAATCATCATCATCCATTAAATGCACGGCTTGAGCAACTGCATGACCTGTGCCTTTTTGCTCGGCTTGTTCAACCCAATGAATGCCATCATCATTAATCCTTGCCCTGACCTGCTCACCACCATGCCCGTAAATCACGGCTAGTTTGTCTGCTTTTAATTGTTTACAACGATCAATCACATGCTGAAGCATCGGCTTACCCCCAATCGGGTGCAATACTTTTGGCAAGGCTGAATTCATACGAGTCCCTTGACCCGCTGCTAGAATAATAGGAAAGAGTTTCATTTTATTTTACAGTATTATTAGTTAAGAGCTTATATTATACGCATAAAAATGCGGTGACTTAAAATGCGATTTGACTTATATGCATAGATTAAAAATAATATGCATAACATAGACTAAGATGATTACAATCCATGAGAACAACACTAGACTTACCCGAAGATTTAATACAAAAAGCAATGGCTTTGTCCCATATAAAAACTAAAACACAAGTCATTACACTTGCACTTCAAGAATTAATCAGAAAATCAGAACTATCTGATTTAAAGACATTTAAAGGGAAAATAGATTTAGATATTGACCTTGATAAAATAAGAGATAGAACTTGATGGAAGTTCTTGTAGATACTTCAGTGTGGATTGATTATTTTCAGTCGGGAAAGAACGCTGCAAAATTAGATTTTTTGATAGATGAAAATTTGGTTGTAATCAATGATTTAATTCTTACAAAGCTTCTACCGCTACTTGTTATACGCAATGAAAAAAAAGTCATTCGTTTATTGAAAAAGATTAAGAACAACAAAATAAAAGCAGACTGGCAAGAAATTGTTCTTTTTCAAGTGCAATGTTTAAAATCAGGTTCCAGTGGTATTGGAATTCCAGACCTTTTAATTGCTCAAAATGCAATTCAAAACCAAACACCTATTTACTCTATCGACAAACATTTTGACTACATGCTCAAGGCAGATATAGGCATCAAAAAATATGAGTGATGAGGTCAAATTACACAGGAGG
>JALWYT010000271.1 GCA_026992705.1 Thiotrichaceae bacterium | reverse complement strand
ATTTATATGATGTGTTACTGAATTATAAGTAATATTAGTTTTTCATTTTGACTAAAATACAAACAAGTCAACATAAATTTTTTCATGGAGGCAATTCTTTGTATGAATATTACCAAAACACCTTATGAACAACTTGGTGGAGAAAATGCAGTAAAACGCCTAGTGTCCCGTTTTTATGAGTTGATGGATATATTACCAGAAGCTTATGAAATTCGTAAATTACATCCTAAAGACTTAAGTTCATCTGAAAATAAATTATTTATGTTTTTATCCGGCTGGCTAGGAGGTCCCTCTTTATATATCGAGAAATACGGTCATCCTCGCTTAAGAAAGCGACACATGCCTTTTACAATTAGCGAAAAGGAAAGTAAACAATGGATGTTGTGTATGACGCAAGCACTCAATGAACAGGTTGCTGATGAAAAGTTACGAAGTTTTTTAATTACACAACTAACACAAACAGCAAATCATATGATTAATCAATGAATACAGGCTAAACAATTTTTATGTTAAAAAGGTCATTGACAAGCTTGTTATTAACAATAATTATACCGACTTATGCCAATGAGTCATCGTATAGTTTTTTAGATGACCTAGACACTTTGGCTAAATTTAATGCAATAGATGTGTTATCAAAATCTATTAAGGATTACTATGCAAGTGATATTGGTTTAAATAATGGAAAATACCCTTCTTTATTACACGATGCTGCAATTTTTGGTGATATTAATTTATTAAAATACTTAATTAAAAATGACCCTCATGGTGTGGAATATGCTTATGAGAAAGGACCAACACCTTTAGGTTACATCACAGGTAACAATCAACTTAAATCAGCAAAGTTACTTTTACAAGCTGGAGCTAATCCTGACAATACGGGAAATACAGATATTTTTCCACTAGTGGCTGCAATTAATAGTGGCAATATGGAAATGATTCGTTTATTGCTAAAGTATAAGGCTAGTATCCATATTGGTGCTTATTTTCAATCACCATTGAACTTGGTTTTAGAAAGAAATGATATTGAAACGCTTCGACTATTTGATCAACAAGATCACTTTATATTAGATTCAATGGACGATGAGTTGCGTATAATAGTGATTGAATACCTAAATTCAGACTTAGTTGAGGAAGAAGTACTTAAAATACTAAAAAATCATGGATTTGATATTTATGCAAAAACAGAAGATAAAGCTTCATTTATTGAAGAATATGGCAAAAAGATTGAGTACTCAGATGTTAAGCAATTATTATTAGATGTGTATGATCACTCATTTATAAATACTGATCATACCAATAAGCTTCCTATAATAGATGAAATAGAAATTATTGATAACAATAATTCAAAAACTACAGCTTCCGATTGTAGTATAGAAATTATGGACTCTGTAAGTAAGGAAAGTATGGCTGCAGAAAGCCAATGTTTACAAAATAATCAAAATTGCAATACAACTGAAGACAATAATTTAAACAATCAAGAAAACTTAACGATAAGTAATAATAATGGACTTGATAATAAAACTAATATCAAGGAAAATGGCATCAAATATTGATGACTTGGATAAAAATTTGAACTCATCACGAAAAGGGCTGAGTCAAGAAATAGGCACAGAAAGTAATATCCAGGATAAGACATCAAGGATACTACCTTAACTGATATCTTTACTAATCACTAATAAAAATAATAATCATGTTTCGTTTTTTACTATCTTTTCTACTCATTCAAGCAGCGTTGTTTTTTATAGAGATGTTACAACCTGTACAGCAAGCTATTATCTTACCATGGACTGATTTTTTAGCTAAAATCAGTGCTAGCATTATGTTACTTTTTGACACCAATATTGAAGTCTATGGCAAAATTATTCGTAGCAGTATTAATCACTTTGCCGTATCAATTGAACCAGGTTGTAATGGTGTTGAAGCAATGATTGTACTGCTTGCTGCTATCATTGCTTTTCCTGCCCCTCTTATCTACAAAATCAAAGGACTAATTATTGGTTTTATTGCCATACAAGGTATGAATCTTATTCGAATTATCTCCCTCTTTTATCTTGGGCAGTGGAGTCAAGTCGCATTTGATTGGGCTCATCTTTATATTTGGCAAGCACTGATTATGCTTGACGCTTTAATTGTCTTTCTTATTTGGATTCGTTTTATACCAAATGAAAAAGAAGGGAGCAGGGTGACATCATGAGAAATCCATTGCATCAGTTTATTCTTGGTGTCATTATTTGGCTTCCTATTACCTTTTTTATTTGGTATATCACTGCTAATTACCATTTAGCACCGATTGTATGGCTGAGTAATTTATTATTTTCATGGTGGATGCCAGACGCCTTAATATGGGTAAAATTAGATCATCACACGTTAGTGATTGCCTCTAATTTTGGAACAAATGCCGTAGGACAAGTCGTCTCCCCACCAACGGATAATGGTGTATTAGGTTATCACAGTAATCCACTTATTTATAGCTATGGTTTACCTTTACTTTATGCTTTGATACTTGCCACCCCTGAAAAAGATAGGTGGTTGAAATTAATTATAGGGACTTTTCTACTACTTCCAATCGAGTTATTTAGCATGGTATTTAGCATACTAAAAACACTAACATTCGAGGTTGGTATAGTATTTCAACAACAACAAGAGTTATCACAAATAGCTATAGATAGCATTGCGATTGCTTATCAAGCAGGAACGTTAATTATTCCAATGGTCACACCATTAATAATATGGGTAGCGATGCATCGCCACTTTTTGCAGCGACTAGCTCCACAAACAACAATAAAGTGGAGGATGTAGGTAACCATATAGGGTTTTGTCAGTATTGAACTGCTTTGAGTGTAATAAGTAATGAAACTAGTAAGGAATAATTATTTAAATTATAAGCCCTCCGTGCATTATAGTATTCTATCCATATAGAAAAATATTATTAAATTTGCATAATTTCTGATACTTCAAGTGAGCCACCAATTTCAAGAAATGGGCAAGATTTTGCCATAGCTAAAGCTTCTTCCATTGAATCAGCTTCTAATATAGTATAGCCAGACATTGATGTTGTAGTTCCTTCTATCACTGTACCATCAGGATTAATTGTTATCGTGTCTTTTAACGGAATAGTAGGAATAATAACAGATTCACCTAACAAAGTTAGCCATTGAGTATATTTCTCAAAATGCTTTTTCCCTTCTGTAGGGGAGCTAGGTTGTTCGCCACCAAGATAAGATAAAATAAATTTAGCCATAATATTAATATTTCCTGTATCAAAAGATCTTTGTCTAGCGTGTATTGTTATAAAGTGCTCATCATACAAAATACACTGTATCAGAGTATATAAAATACCAAATTTTTAGCATATATCAGAGCTAGTACTTAATACCCTTATGTAATGCCACGATTCCACCGGTCATATTCTGATAATCAACTTTATCAAAACCTGCGTCTAACATATGCTGCTTTAATACTTCTTGACTTGGATGCATACGAATTGACTCAGCTAAATAACGATAACTATCCGCATCATTAGTGACAATTTTTCCCATTAATGGCAATAATTTAAATGAGTATTGATCGTAAATTTTATTCAAACCTGGAATAACAGGTTTAGAAAATTCCAATACTAACAAGCGTCCACTCGGTTTTAATACACGATACATTGACCGTAATGCAGCATCCTTATCAGTAACGTTACGCAAACCAAAAGCAATAGTAATAATATCAAAATAATCATCAGGAAATGGTAAGCATTCGGCATTAGCTTGTACATAGTCAACATTACCTGCTATCCCCATATCAATTAAACGGCTTCGTCCATTGCGTAGCATCGAACCATTAATATCGGAAAGTATTACTCTCCCCGTATTACCAATAATTTTAGAAAACTTTGCAGCAAGGTCACCTGTCCCACCTGCTAAGTCTAATACAATATCACCATATTTTGCTCCAGCTTTTTGGACTGCTACCCGTTTCCACAACCGATGAATACCAAATGACATTAGGTCGTTCATTATGTCGTATTGGTCGGCTACTGAATGAAAGACCTCTGCAACTTTATTAGCCTTTTCCTTTATCGGAACTTGTTGATATCCAAAGTGGGTTTGTTTTTGATCTTCGTTGGGCATCACTAAAACCTAAATTCTGTTCAATAGAGAGTCCATTGTAACAGGCAAATAACCATATTACCTCTTATAGGAGATTATCAAAATGAAAAAATTACTATGGATTACATTAGGGATGAGTTTAACTATGCCAGCTTATGCATGGGATAGTACGGCAGAAGATATGAAAACGATGAACGCCAACATGTCTACCCCTGTGGTTAGAGTAATAACATCATATCCTGGCATGTTTAGAGGCTGGAGTGATAATCAGGGCTTTAAAACAGGACCAGTCGCCTCTCTTTCTAATGATCACCATGTAAAAAAGAAAAAAGTTAAACACTACCGTAAAAAATATCATGTCCATCACCATAAACACTCGTCATCTAGTATCTGTATTGTTAATTGCTATTGCAAACATCACTAAAAATATTTGCAGTTGATCTCTGATCCTATATTTATATGTTATGCTCCACTAATTCATTAACTTTCAATTCAATATAAATGAAAAAATATCTAGTTGGTGGAGCAGTTAGAGATAAATTACTTGGCTTACCTATTAAAGACAGGGATTGGCTTGTCATAGATGCCATACCTGATGATTTATTAAAACAAGGCTACAAACCTATTGGCAAAGACTTCCCCGTTTTTCTTCACCCTGAAACAGGTGAAGAATATGCACTTGCCCGGACAGAACGCAAAACAGCAAAAGGCTATCATGGCTTTAGCTTTCATACTTCACCCAACGTCAGCTTAGAAGAAGATTTACAACGTCGCGATTTAACCATTAATGCATTAGCGATAGATAACAACAATAAGATTATTGATTACTACGGAGGACAGGCAGATATTGAAAAGCGTATTTTACGCCATGTCTCCCCTGCTTTTCGTGAAGACCCCGTACGTATTTTACGCATTGCACGTTTTCACGCTCGCTTTCACCATCTCGGCTTCCGTATTGCTAATGAAACTCTGCAATTAATGAAAGCTATGGTACAAGCAGGTGAGGTTGATAGCTTAGTTGCTGAACGAGTTTGGCAAGAAACTGAAAAAGCACTGGCTGAAAGGCATCCAGCCACCTTTTTTAAAACATTGCGAGACTGTGGAGCATTGGCAATATTATTCCCTGAAATTGACCGATTATTTGGTATACCACAAGTCAAAAAATACCACCCCGAAGTCGATACAGGCGTACATACCATGATGGTGGTACAACAAGCCGCCAAACTAAGTAATAAACCAGAAGTTCGCTTCGCCGCCCTTACCCATGATTTAGGCAAAGGTACAACCAGCAAAGATATTCTCCCACACCACTATGGACATGAGCAACGTAGTAAAAAATTAGTTAGAACGCTGTGCCAGCGTTATCACACCCCTAACCGCTTTAGAAAGCTTGCCGAACATGTTGCTTATTATCATACACATATTCATAAAGCCCTTGAGCTAAAACCCAAGACTCTACTTAAGGTTCTTAATAAAGTTGGAGCTTTTCGTGATGCTGACCACTTCTTACAATTTTTAATCGCTTGTAAGGCTGATAGCCGAGGACGTCTAGGTTATGAAAATCATAATTACCCACAACTTGAATTTTATCTCACACTATTAAAGAACTGTGAACATATTAATGTACAAAATATTATTGCTAAAGGTTTCAGTGGAAAACAAATTGGTGAAGAATTATACCGAGAGCGGATGAGAAAAATTCAAGAAGTTAAAGAAAATTGGGAGTACATTAAATGCACTTAAATTTTATCACTCCTAATATTATATTAATCATTTGCTACCAGTAATACTTTCATATTAATTTAGGTAATATTAGGATCATGAAAATTTAATAGCTTATCAGCATTCCCGGAAAGCTCATCAGAGGGCAATAATGAATATTACAGATATACTTGCTATTTTGATTTCACTGGCAGCTTTATTTAGCTACATCAATTATCGTTTTATCAAGCTACCTGCTAGCATAGGTTTATTACTCATTGCCTTACTTGTATCATTATTTATCATTGGAATAAATACAATCGGTTTAGGTATTGATGATAGTGTGTACCACTTTCTTGAACAAATTGATTTTAATCAAGCTTTGATGCAAGGTATGTTAAGTGCCTTATTATTTGCAGGAGCTTTACACATACACCTCGACCAACTTACTGAACAAAAATGGGTAGTCGCAATCCTCGCCAGTTTAGGCGTTATTACCTCAACCTTTTTAGTAGGCTATGCGTCTTATGGCGTATTTAATCTATTATCACTCGAAATACCACTTATATATTGCCTGTTATTTGGGGCGTTAATATCCCCTACTGACCCTATTGCGGTGATCGGAATCCTAAAAACAGCAGGAGTACCTAAATCCTTAGAAACTAAAATTGCAGGTGAATCATTATTTAATGACGGTATTGCAGTAGTTGTATTCCTTTCTCTATTAGGTATTGCAAATGTAGGTGGACATCATGAGGCAGAAAATATAACCGCTAGCAGTGTTGCCATCCTATTTTTGCAAGAAGCGATTGGTGGAGCTATTTTTGGTTTTGTTATCGGCTTTATTGCCTACCAAATGCTAGTTAGTATTGATAACTATCAGGTAGAAGTACTGATTACCTTAGCATTAGTATTAGGTGGATATTCACTCGCTTCAGCCATTCATGTTTCGGGACCAATTGCCATTGTTATTGCAGGTTTATTAATTGGTAATTCCGGGCGAAAATTTGCCATGTCAGCAAAAACACGCTTACACTTAGATAACTTTTGGGAGTTAATTGATGCAGTTCTCAATGCTATTCTATTTGTGCTAATTGGCTTAGAAATTTTGGTATTAACATTGAATAGCCAATACCTATGGGCAGGATTAATTATGATCCCCATCGTCTTATTTGCACGTCTCACCTCAGTCGGTATACCGATATCGCTAATGAAAATCAAAAAATCCTTTACTCCTGGAGTTATAAGAATCCTAACTTGGGGAGGTTTAAGAGGTGGTATTTCCATAGCCTTAGTCCTCAGCCTACCAGAAGACTCTACTCGTGAGATATTATTAGTTGTAACTTATATCGTAGTTATTTTCTCAATCTTAGTACAAGGTTTAACCGTAAACCGCCTGATTAAAATGTAATATTTTAACTCACTGACACTAAAAATAATGTTACGACTCAGCATAATTTAAACACCGCTTATTATACGGAGTGATTATAAAATAAAATCAATAAGGCTTTTCTCCAATATAATTCCCTGGAGGATCATAGCTACACACCCACATTTGTCCTTTATCAGGGCAAATTACCATGCCACAACCAACTAGTTTCGAATTTTTCCAAACAATTTGAGTGAAGTGTCCACACATTTCACCATGTTTACAACTATTATTGGCGTAATTATAATATTGCTCTTCATCTGCCCAAGAGAAAACAACATCTTCTGCTGTAATTGGCTGGATTTCTACTCTACCATCACTCCATCTACGTGGACTTGCCCAGAAAATATTCTCTCCATAAATCCGCTTATATTCCCCTGTCAGAGGTCGATGTTGCATTATACAGTGATTTTGTGTTGCTAAATAATTCGCCCATTGTTGAGCATGAGCGGCTAGTTTAGGTGACCAAACTAATGCAGGAAGGTGATACTTCTGTCGAACAGTATTATGAGCCTTAGTTATACCAAGTAATTTACCCGTTTCATTTGCAATCGTATGACTACTTGAAGTACTTAATGTATTGGTTGTGCTATTCGCACAGCCAGCAAAAAGAAGTGTCAGTACAACAAAAATCTGTGTATATTTCACAACTCCCCCATAGTTTTTTACGATATTGTATTTACTAAATTTTAATGATCAAGTCTTAGATCATAAGCATGATTATTAAATAATTCTGCTTTTTCTTGACCATCGATCAACTTTTTTCATTTACTACTCACTTAAATTCAGCCGTATTTTGTAGACCTCATAGGCTAAAAAGGATATTTGAAATATCATTAGTACAAACATTCTTCACTTTTAAACAGTATCTTTAGCAGAGTATAATACATCTATTATCAAATTAATTTAGCCTTTACCTCTGTTCTTATGACTATGTTATCCAGCACTCTTACCGCCATGCTCGACACCGCACTCAATGCGTGGTTGCGGCTTGGTGATGATTCAGCGGCTAAATTGCAGGCGATTGCAGGTAAAGTTATCTGTATTCATATCACGGACTTAAATATCAAACTGTATTTCTTCCCTGATGCCAATGGCATTTACACCATGACGGAATATGCGGGGCAAGCTGATGTGACCATCAAGGCAAGCCCTATTTCTTTACTGCGTTTAAATATGGCAAGCGATAGAGGCAAAACCTTGCTGGATTCTGATGTTAATATTGAAGGCGATATGGGGTTGAGTGAGAAATTTAGCCAAATATTGACAGAGATTGATGTAGATTGGGAAGAATGGCTATCGCATCTTATTGGGGATATTGCTGCCTATCAACTAGGGGAAGGCATACGCAAAGCAAGCCATTGGTGTCATGAAACTCAACAGGCAATGCAAATGAATACCAGAGAATATTTGCAAGAAGAAATCCGTGTACTCCCCGCTGAGGCTGAAGTGGCTTATTATATGGAGCAAGTCGATACGCTTAGGGCAGATACTGATCGGCTGGAAGCTCGTCTTAAACGCTTGCAATCTCACATTGAAAAACAACAAGAGTCTTCATAAATGCGAATTTTTCGGTTATTTAGCATTATCCGCGTCCTCGTTCGATATGATTTGGACGAATTTCTACTATCCATCCCCAAATTAAGCGGGTTATATTATGTTTTGCCTTGGAATTGGCGGAAAAAACCGACGCAAGTCCCACTTGGTGAGCGGATTCGCAAAGCCTTAGAAGATTTAGGACCGATTTTTGTCAAGCTAGGGCAAATGCTATCAACACGACGCGACCTTGTACCGCCGCATATTGTCGATGAATTAGCCAAATTGCAGGACAATGTTCCCCCCTTCCCAAACCATGAAGCGAAAGCCATCATCGAAACAGCACTTGGCAAGCCCGTCAACGAGGTTTTTAAAGACTTCGGGCATAATCCTTTAGCCTCAGCATCCATTGCACAGGTGCATACAGCAACGCTTTGGGATGGCAAAGAAGTCATTATTAAAGTCGTCCGCCCTGAGATTATTAAAGTCATCCAAAAAGATGTTGCCCTGCTTTATATCATCGCAGGCTTGGCACAACGCTTTTGGAAACACGGCAAGCGGCTTCGCCCTGTAGAAATTATCGAAGAATACGAAAAAACCATTCTTGATGAACTGGACTTAGTGCGTGAAGCGGCTAACGCCAGTCAGCTACGGCGTAATTTCCAAAATTCACCCGATTTATATGTGCCAGACGTTTATTGGGAATATTGCAGCCGCAATGTCATTGTGATGGAGCGTATTTACGGCTTACCCATTGGCGAAGTCGAAACACTAAAATCAATGGGCGTGGATATGCGTCGGCTATCTGAGCGGGGAGTTGAGATATTTTTTACGCAGGTTTTTCGACATAATTTCTTCCATGCCGATATGCACCCAGGCAATATTTTTGTCGATACCACTAACCCCAAAGATGCCAAATACCTTGCTGTTGATTTCGGCATTATGGGGACGCTATCGCCCGATGATCAACGCTATCTTGCGGAAAATTTCCACGCCTTTTTTGATCGTGATTATAAACGGGTCGCAGAATTGCATGTGGAATCCGGCTGGGTTCCTGCGGAAACTCGAGTCGAAGAATTTGAAGCCGCTATTCGCAGTGTTTGCGAGCCTATTTTCCAAAAGCCCATTGCAGAAATTTCATTCGGTAATTTATTACTAAACCTCTTCCAAACCGCCCAACGCTTTGATATGGAAGTGCAGCCACAACTAATTTTATTGCAAAAAACCATGCTAAATATCGAGGGCTTAGGTCGCCAACTCTACCCTGATTTAGATCTATGGGTAACCGTCAAACCTTTTATCCAACGCTGGATGGATGAACAAGTCGGCGTGCGAGCCTTACTCAATGGAGCTAAAGCCAACTTCCCCAAAATGCTGAAAAACCTCCCTGAAATGCCAAATCTCATTCACGATGTTATTAAACAAATGAATGACCAACACTTAAAAATGCAATGGGAATCCCAGCAATTAGAAAAACTTAGAATTGAAATAGAAAAATCAAGCCAAAAAGGTATGACCGCAACGATTGGTGGAACATTGTTAATTACTGCAACTTTATCAACCATAACACCTCTAGGTATTAGCATATTGACATGGCTTACTGGTGGTAGTGGAATCATTTTATTAATGTACAGTTTGTTTAAAGAGATTGATTCTGATTAAGCCCAAAAATGAATTTAGGTACCTTATAAATTAGCAACCTAAAAAATTAAATGTTCTAAGATAAAAGATAACTAAGTTTCAGCTTCAGGAAATAACTTATAATTTACTCAAATATCACCTCTTATTTTTTTGTATTAAAACACTTTTTGATTATGCTTGTACACAAAAACTATCTAAAATATCATTGTTTAATAAATACAAGAATTGCCTTAAATATATTTCAAAAACAACAGAATATAGAGCCTATTATGAAAAAGAACTTATTTATCCTTATTTCAATCTTTACTACCCTTCTTATTGCTTGTAGCACACCACCAAAACTCAGTGGTTATAAAATGGATATCCAGCAAGGCAATGTTGTTGAAGAAGATAGCATTAGTCAAATTAAACAAGGCATGTCACGCACTCAGGTACAAAATATTTTAGGAACCCCCCTAATGCAAGATGACTTTCATGCCAACCGTTGGGATTATGTCTTTTATTTAAAAGAAGCAGGCAAAAAGCCCGTATTAAAAAGTGTTGCTATTATTTTTAATGGCGATTCGGTCAGTCAAATTTTAAAATAATTAGGCTATTCCAACCATTCTCGCAAATAATAAACATATTGCCCTTCTGAGGATTTAGAGGGACCAATCACAATTGCAGCGTAGTATTTACTTGTAGGATTAGCTTGTTCCAAAGCTTCTTCTCGATTTGCTTTAAGTTTGACACAACTTGCTGCAAAGCGTTTGCGGCTACGCCTAGGTACATAAACAACTGCATAATGATCTTGTGAAACTTTAGTCTCAGGGTCAGGTGGTATAAATCCTCTCATTTTTTTACACCCGCGGTTGAGCCGCCTTTTTTAAGTTTTTTGCCTTCTGCTGCCTTACGTTTTCTAACTTCTTTGGGATCTGCAATTAATGGGCGATAGATTTCAACACGATCACGGTCACGCAAGGCTTTATCTAACTTGACCTTTTTGCCAAAAATACCGATGACTAATTTATCAATGTCTAGCTCAGGGTATCGCTGCAATATGCCTGATAGTTCAATCGCATCTTTGGCTGTTTGTCCTTCTTGCAAATCAACTGTTAATATTTTTTGCTCATCGGGCAGTGCATAAATCACTTCAACCTGAAACGTGTTATTTTGATTATCCATAAAAGCTCCTCGCTCTTGAGACAAAGGAATCCACCAATGTATTTGCGACTTGATTGAATACTGGACCAATCGCCATGCTAATCAAGCGGTTTGAAAATTCATATTCTAAATCTAAGGTAACCTTGCAAGCATCTTGCTTTAGCTCATGAAAACGCCAGTAACCGTGCAAATACTTAAAGGGACCATCGACTAAAGTCATTTCAATCAATTCATAAGGCTGTAATTTATTGATTGTTCGGAATGATTTATTCACTGCACCTTTGGCAATTTCAACACTGGCTTCAACCTCATTTTCACTGCGTCGATGTTCTATTGTTGAGCGACACCAAGGCAAAAACTCTGGATAATGTTTAATATCATCAACCAATGCGAACATCTGCTCTGCACGATAAGGAACTAAAGCACTACGATTTACAGTTGGCATAGTATAAAATCTCACACATCAATATTATCGGTATATCTTACCATTCACCCTCTGTTATGACATAATCTAAAAATGGCTAAAAGAAAAAAGAAAAAAGGACACGGTGGCAAAACCATTGCTGTCAACAAAGTAGCTCGTCATGAATTTTTTATTGGCGACACCTTTGAAGCAGGCATGGTACTAGAAGGCTGGGAAGTCAAAAGCTTGCGAGAAGGTCGTGTGCAGCTCAAAGAAAGCTATGTTTATATAAAAAATGGCGAAGCTTGGGTTGCCAATATTCATATATCACCGCTACCCACCGCATCAACTCATATCAAACCTGAGCCGTTACGAATCCGTAAATTATTATTACACGCAGACGAAATCAGCCGACTTATCGGAGCGACTGAACGTAAAGGCTATACCTTGGTTGCTCTTTCTATCTATTGGAAAAACAATCGTGTTAAACTTGAAGTCGCCCTTGCTAAAGGTAAAAAGCTACATGATAAACGAGCGTCTGATAAAGACAGGACATGGAATCGTGATAAGCAACGAATTTTAAAATCTGGGATGTAACCATTAACCATACTTAAACTTATATTCTTACTCCAAATGTCCAATAGACCAGTATATGATAAATAACAGCAAAATTTAACAGTAAAAAATTTTTTACAACGAACATTTTAGCTTTAAAAACTGTTCAGGATCACCATGATCTCTCTCTTCATTATCATTGCTCCACAGTTTTGCTTTGCAATGAGACTTTAATGGCTCCTTAATTAAGCGTATGCCTGACACACTTGAGTACATTAAAATACCAACGCCTGTAGGATCAGCAAAATTCCAAGTGAGTTTATTTTTACCCTGCATAGAAATTGGTTTTTCAAAAGGTAGGGAAAAGTCAAGCTGTAACAGCTTTTTGCCTTTATCGCTAATTTCTTGAAGCTGATATTTTTGAGCAATACCAGTTTTAATTGGCTGACCGTTGATGGCTAAATTTATAAAATAATGATTTTTACTCAAATCATTCAGGGTTTTCTTTCCTAAGGCTTTTAAATCAGGGTTTTGAGCTTTCATTAAGGCAGACATTTTTTCATCATAAACCCATGAAACATCAACCCCATGCAATTGCTGATTTTGATCAACGGCAAACGTCGTTTCTACATCAACAAAATAGTGAAAATGCTCCGCAAGACTAGGCTTGATAAAGAAGAGCATCATTAATAGGGATGCTAGCCAAGAAATTTGTTTGATTCTTTTTTGATACATTGTCATATCCTTTTACAATTGTAATTGCTTTGGTAGTGGA
>JALWYT010000270.1 GCA_026992705.1 Thiotrichaceae bacterium | reverse complement strand
ATAATCGCTTGTAATCGTTGTACCCATTATAAATCGACTTGGACATTATCGATCTCAGTAAATTTTTTTAAATATTTAGCAAAAGTTTTTATATCCATTTGTAAATTAGCTAATATATTCATTCTTGGAGTAACAATAATGACATGAGGTAAAGGATTACCATCTAAGGTTTCTAATATTTCGGTGAAACCTTGTATATTTTTAAATTGTTCGACGGCTTGATCCTTAGTAACAATGCTTGCTTCACTGATTTCTGGCATTTCTGATAGCAACTCTGCTCGATCAACAGCTTGTTGCTCAGTAATTGAATGTTTTAAAAATAGGGAAATGGTTGGAATTTCCTGATCACCACCTGCAACTGTTTCTAAGTTTTTTAGCAAAATGTACAAACCTGTAGGTAAGGCAAGTGCAAGAGCAATAACCGCTAATGTAATCCATGTGGAAAGTGGATTAAGCCACAAGCGTTGTGAGCTAAAGTGAATTGAATTCTTATGTTGATTAATCCAGGCCGTGATAGGGGAGGTTGTACCTGTTTGATTTTTAGTATTTTTCTTTGCCATTACCATTAAGAGACCACCTTTTGTAAAACAATGGTGCGTTTATTCATTTGTTCAATTAATGTATGATCATGACTGGCAATAAGAACGGTGGTACCTAATTCATTAAATTGGGAAAAAGTGAGCATAATATCTTCAGCAAGTTTAGGATCAAGGTTTCCTGTTGGCTCATCAGCTAAAAGAATACTCGGCTTATTAACCATTGCTCTAGCAATCCCCACACGCTGCTTTTCTCCTGCTGATAGCATCAATGGTGAGCATTTTTCTTTGCTGCTTAAATTCACTTTATCTAATGCCGCATGTACACGGCTGCGGATTTCTTTATGACAAATACCTGCAATATGTAAAGGTAGGGCAACATTATCAAATACGGATTGATCTGCTAACAAACGTGGATCTTGATAGATAAATCCAATCTTTCGGCGATAATTAGGAATTTGTGATTTAGCCAGTGATTTTAGTGATTTGCCAGCAATGAGAATATCCCCCTCACTCGGGCGTTCTAGCAAAGCAATTAATTTTAAAAAGGTGCTTTTACCCGCACCTGACACTCCGGTTAAAAATACCATTTCACCCGCATTAATGGTCAAATTGACATTATATAAGGCAAGTTGTCCAGTAGGATACTTTTTGCTAAGGCGTTTGAATTCAATCATTTTTTATTGTGTCAGGACTAATTATTCTTTGTCCAAGTTTAGCAGGGCTTTGACAAATGTGCTTGCATCAAATGTCTGTAAATCATCAATACCTTCACCCACGCCAATATAACGGATGGCAACATCAAGGTTTTTAGCAATCGCGAACAAAATCCCACCTTTGGCTGTACCATCGAGTTTGGTCACAGTAATTCCAGAAATATCCAATGCCGCATTAAACTCTTTCGCTTGAATTAACGCATTTTGTCCAATGCTTGCATCAACGACCAACATAATTTCATGGGGAGCCGTTGGATCAATTTTTTGGATGACACGCTTAACCTTTTTCAACTCCTCCATTAAATTGTCTTGCGTGTGTAAGCGTCCTGCTGTATCTGCGAGTAAAATATCAATATTTTTAGCCTTAGCGGATTCCATTGCATCATAAATGACCGACGCGGTATCTGCACCTGTGCCTTGGGCAATAACAGGAATATCATTACGCTCACCCCAGACTTGCAACTGCTCCACCGCAGCCGCACGGAAGGTATCGCCTGCGGCTAGTATGACTGATTTACCTTCTGCTTGGAATTTCTTCGCCAGTTTGCCGATGGTGGTGGTTTTGCCCGCACCATTAATGCCAATCATCAAAATTACCGTTGGATGATTATTCTCATCAATAATAAGAGGGCGAGCATTGGGTTCTAATAATTCAACCATTGTATCGTGCATGGCATCCATTAAAGCATCAACATCTTTTAATTGCTTACGTTTGATGCGTTTCGTCAGCTCGGCAATAATTTGTTGCGTGGCTTCAATGCCAACATCGGCAATCAATAAATTCGTTTCAAGCTCCTCAAGCACCTCATCATCAATTTGCTTTTTACCTAAAATTAGTGTGCCAACCCCTCCCGTTACGGCACTGCCTGTTTTAGCCAGTCCATTACGGAGTTTCTTAAACAATCCACCTGATTTTTCGTTCTGTTTTTTTACTTTTTCAGGTTTTTTAATGTTTTCCTTTTTCTTTCTAAATCCAAACATCGTAGAATCGTGCTCTTTTAAATTAACCAATAAAAAATTTTAGACGATGATAACATTTGCCCGAACATCCCTCCATTTGTCACTAAATCTTTTTACAATATTATTACTCAGTATTGGGTTAAACAGCCAAGCACTAGCCGATGATATTGCCAAAGCGTCCCCAGTACATGAATATAATCTCGATAATGGTATGAAAATTCTGGTTAAACAGGATAAACGAGCACCGATTGCCGCCATGTATGTCTGGTATAAAGTCGGCTCAAGCTATGAACATGAAGGCTCGACAGGCTTATCGCATATGCTAGAACACATGATGTTTAAAGGCACAGAAAAGCACCCCAAAGGCGAATTTGAACGCATACTAGCAGAAAATGGAGCTAAAAATAACGCATTTACCTCTCAAGATTACACCGCCTACTATGAAATCATCGCCAGCGACCGCTTAAATGTCGCAATGGAATTAGAATCAGATCGTATGCGTGGTGTAGTCGTACCGCCAGAAGAATTTAAAAAAGAGCTTGAAGTCGTCAAAGAAGAACGCCGTTGGCGAACAGAAGATAAACCAACAGCCATGACCTATGAGCAATTTCAAGCCGCCGCCTTTACCAATAGCCCATACCGCACCCCTGTTATTGGCTGGATGAATGACCTAAACCACATGACCTACGAAGATGCAAGAGCGTGGTATAAAAAATGGTACGCCCCCAATAATGCCACCCTCGTTGTCGTCGGTGATATTGAACCTGATGCAGTTTATGAAATGGCAAAGCAATATTTCGGTCCGATTGAAAAAAGCGAAATCGCCAAAACCAAACCACGTCAAGAAGTTAAACAACTCGGTATGCGACACATTACTGTCAAAGTTCCTGCCGAAGTTCCTTATATGATGATGGGCTACAAAACGCCATCCATACTCACCGCCGAGGAAAAATGGGAGCCTTACGCCTTAGAAGTGCTTGCCTCAATCCTGACAGGTGGCGACAGTGCAAGGCTAGTCAGCAAATTAGTACGAGGCAAAGAAATCGCCAGCTCCATCAGTGCCTCTTATGAAGGCTATGGACGCTTGCCTGATTTATTCACCTTCTCCGCAACACCGACAAAAGCCTCCAGTGTTGCCGAAGTCAAAAAAGCCATTGAAGCAGAAATTGAAACCCTAAAAACAACGCCAGTCAGCCAAGAAGAACTTGAACGAGTCAAAGCTCAAACCATTTCAGGTGAAATTTATGATAGAGACTCCATTCAACACCAAGCCTCACTGCTCGGCTTTTTAGAATCGGTTGGCTTAGGTTACAAACTCATGGACGATTATGTGAAAAATATTTCCGCTGTCACGCCTGAACAAATCCAAGCGGTTGCTAAAAAATACCTCGTTGAAGATCAAATGACCTTTGCGGAGCTAGTCCCACAGCCGATTGACCCCAATAAAAAGAAACAACCCGAACCTTATTTTGAGCGATAGGAGAAGTGAAAATGATTAAAAGAATAGTACTTTTTATACTGATGTTATCGCCAGTGATGCTAATGGCAGCCCCTAAAATTCAACACTGGGTAACGGATGACGGCTTACGAGTTTATTATGTCAACGTGCCACAAATTCCCATGTTTGATGCACGGCTAACTTTTGACGCAGGCAGTGCCCGCGATGCAGGTAATGCAGGCGTGGCAAAAATGACCGCAGCCATGCTATTTGAAGGAGCTGACGGACTCAATGCCGATCAACTTGCTGAAAAATTAGAATCCGTTGGAGCAGAATATAGCTCAGGCTCAGCCCGTGATATGGCATGGATTACCCTGCGAACCTTAACGCTAGAAAAAGAACAAGCT
>JALWYT010000269.1 GCA_026992705.1 Thiotrichaceae bacterium | reverse complement strand
AACCCTTGAAGCAAGTATCACGGATAAAACTCGGCTATTTTTTATCAATAGCCCATCAAATCCAACTGGCGTAATGTATAGCAAGGATGAACTTGCCGCATTGGGTGAAGTATTACTGAAATACCCCAATATTATTATCGCAACTGATGATATTTATGAGCATATTCTTTTTGAAAACAAGACCTTCAATAACATTATTAATGCAACACCTGAACTTTATGACCGCACTGTTATTTTAACAGGAGCCTCTAAAGTTTATTGCATGACAGGCTGGCGTATCGGCTTTTCAGCAGGATCTGCGGATATTATTGCTGCAATGAAAAAAGTGCAGTCACAAAGCACCTCTAACCCCTGCTCTATTGCACAAGCCGCAACCATTGCTGCCTTAGAAACGGATTTATCATTCCTAACACCAATGCTAACTGCATTCTCTGAGCGACATAAATTTGTCGTGGATTCACTCAATAAAATTGATGGCATAAGCTGCCTACCATCCGATGGTACATTTTACAGTTTCCCAAATGTTGAAGGCATGATTGCTCGTATTGATGGCGTAAATAATGATAGCGAATTATGTTCTTATATCCTTGATAAAACAGGTGTTTCTATCGTCCCTGGTAGTGCATTTGGCTTAGAAGGTCATATGCGATTATCTTATGCGACCAGCATGGAGAACTTAGAAAAGGCACTGGAACGGATTGCTTCTATATAGCTATTGAAGGCGGTAAGTGATTGCTTATCACCTTCACTTCATAATACAATACATCAAATACAAAGTCGTAGACTTACCTGCAAAAACATATCCCAAATTCGATTTTCTTGTTTTGAAGGCTCTTGCCCTACTCCTTTGATTTTCCAGTCAATTTCGACTAAATCATCCCAAAGTTTAATCCAATCCATTCCCTGCAAACGCTGATTTGCTGAACGATATAATAATTGTTTCTGACGCGGCAATCGATTAATCAAGCTAGCATTACCTAAGCCGAGTTGATGCAATTTACGAGCAAGATCGGTAATTGACCACAACAGCAAAACAACAGCAGTATCTTCTTCTTGCAGAACCTTTAAAATATGCTGTACTCGCTTTTTATCTGCTAGCAAAATAGCATCTGCTAAATCATAAACTGAAAACCGTGTACTATCTGTTACTGATTCCACTACCTGTTGTTCGTCTATTTTGCCTTCACCAAATAGAATTTGTAATTTCTGAATTTCTTGAGCCGCAGCCAGTAAATTTCCCTCAACCCGCTCCGTTAATAAATGAACCACCTCCTGCGTAGCCCGCAAACCGTGTTGTCGCATTCGTCTAGCGATCCATGTTAGTGTGTTTGCTGGTGATAAATCCCAAATTTGAATAATAACACCGACCTTATCCAAAGCCTTCATCCACGCCGCATTGCGTGATCCATAATCAATTTTCCCGGATTGAATCATCAAAATCTTATCGCTAGGAATATTATTCGCATAAGCCTGAATGGCTTTACTGCCTTGCTGCCCTGGCTTACCACTCGGCATACGCAAATCAAGTATTTTTTGTTTCGTAAATAAAGACAAACTATTCGATGCTGCTTGCAATAATCCCCAGTTAAATTGCCCCTCAACTGTCAGAATATCGCGTTCTATATACCCTCTGTTATTTGCCGCCTTCCGAATTGCATCGGCAGTTTCCATACTCTGCAAAGGTTCGTCGCTAGAAATAAAATAAACAGGAGCAAGCTGTTGTTGTAGGTGATCGTTTAATTGTTCCTGTCGTAATCTCATAAGCTTTTAAGGTAGGGTTTTATGTCAACTTTACGTACAAATATTATCAATGCAAACAATACCCGAGCATTGCCATCTGCACGTTATCATTTACAACATCATAATAACTTACAAAAAGGAAAGAACAAGCAAAGAAATATTCAACCCGTGCGTTATATTACAGTGACTAAAAAGTTCCTTGTATCAAAAAACATCAATGACCCCCCTAGTGTTGAGACAAAAGTAAAAAAGGTAAAAAAATTAATTCGTCCCGCAACCATTACTTGGGAAAAAGGACACGGAATCGTTGAGCGGATTGATAAAAAAACGGGTGACATATACCACTTAGTCCACAAAGCAGCTGTTTACAAAAATATTATTGTCAAAGAACGAATAAAAGCAAAACATACAGAAATTAGACACCTCCTAGTCCGTGTAAAAGTACCTGTAAAAATTGGACAAAAACAAGTTTCAAGCATTGTACCTTGCTATAGTATTCATTAACGTAAAAGCTTGATGATTATAAACCTCTGAAATTCAACCCCTTCCGTCTTTTGCTGATAGCAAGCAGTAGTACTGTTGCTAATAATGCCAGGACGATAGATAGCCCCATTAATGCTTCTGCCATAGTAATGCCGAAGGCAATTACAGGAGTATAACCACAGGTTGTTTTTACTGCGAATATCCAAGGTAGCCATTTGTCAATTGCAAACCATGCAGGAAAGCCTAAATCCATTGAGCAGCTGCCAATAAAGAAACCTCGTTCTGTGCCGAGCAATTGATAGGAACGGTCAATCATAGTGATAAACACCAGCAAAAGTAGCAGTATAATAATCCAGCTAAACACCTTTTTATTCCGTAAAAACAAACCTGTAGTTGCTAATATTATCATTGCAGCAATCAGTAAACGAACATGGATACAAACAATACAAGGAGGTTCCTGTAACACATACTGGTAATACAAGGCAGTAGCTTCTAATGCAAAACCTAGCAAAATTAATACAAGCCAAAATAGTTTGCTTATTACCACTGCTTGTAAATCCATTATTTTCATTATTTATCATCCTTAAAAAATATAATTATCAAAAAGTATAGATTATGGGCTATGTAATGCCACAAATACTGATAAATGATCTGAATATCTAGCTGAAAGTATTTTGCCTTGTATCAATCTCATGTGTTTAGGAAATAAAATCCAGTCCAATGTCTCATGAGGATACTCTGTTGGAAAGGTTAACGTCTCTTGTGATTTATTTTTTGGAAAATATTTATAATAACCTGAGTGCATTAATTCAGAGATTGCAGTTTTGTGTTGTGTGGATTCATTTGGTTGCGAATTAAAATCACCCGCAATAATCATATCCTCCTTACTTGTTTTCTGTTCTTGTAAAATGAGTTCTGCAGCGTTTAGACGTGTTTTTTCTTCTCGATATTCTAAATGTATCGCCCACAATTTAAGCTTTTTTTGCTGATTTAAACGTAATGTTGCGATCATAGAATCGTGATTACCTGCCAACAAAGCCTCAGTATACGAATGTGGAGGAAAACGTTTTAATTGCACGGATTCTATAGGATAACGACTTAAAATCGCATTTCCTATCTGTAATTTAGCAAAGGGAGTAACGATATCCAAATCCTTCTGTGTCGCAACATAGGGGTAACCGCCTGCTTTAGCAATGACTTCAGCCTGGTTAATATGGTGAGACCAAAAAGCAGAAATATCGACCTCATTTAAAACGACAATATCTGCACCTTGTTGAGATAATAATTTACCAATAGATTGTAAACGCTGGATCTTCTGTTGTTTATCACCACCTTTCCAATTACGTTGATGAAGCTTATAACCTCGACCATGAGCTATATTGTAAGTTGCTAATTTGAGTGTATGATTAAATTGAATAGGGTAATTAATATCCAGATATTGAGTGGCAATTGCATACCGATCTGCCATAATGCGACGATAGCTATAATCAATTAATGTAATGATAACAATTATTAATAATAAGTATGCAAACCAGCTCATTTTCATTAGAATTGTATCGTAACTGTAATAGTTCGCTGAAATCTCCCTACCCTATGCTCCCATAAAAACAAGCCTTGCCAAGTACCTAAACTTAAACGACTATTACTTATAGGTATACTTATCTCGGTTTGTGTCAATACTGTGCGAATATGAGCAGACATATCATCACTACCTTCCAGTGTATGATAATACTCAGGGTCGCCATCAGGAGCTAGGCGAGTAAATATCGTTTCCATATCACGACGTACATCAGGATCAGCATTTTCTGTGATCATTAAGGATGCACTGGTATGATGAATAAATACATGACATAAGCCTATTTGTACCCTTGTTTTACGAATAATCCGCTCGATCTCTGTGGTAATATTGATTGTGCTACGCCCATTCGTTGTAATAGTGATTTGCTGTTGGTGTATTGTCATCGTAGTCATTTACCTTTTTTGTGTTAATTCCACACTATAAAAACATACTTATATTTTCGCAACTCTCACTAACATCATGGGACTAAAAAGAATATGATTCGATGCAAATCACTATCTATCTAAAACAAGGCATCGGGCTAATACTTTAATATGCACAGCGACTCACCTAGCTCTGTTAAACTAAACGTTTTGTACTGTTTACTAGTAGATTTTCAACTTGAGTATCAAAGGTTTATTGATGTAGGTTTTATGGGAATGTAATTGTGCTTGAGGTATTGGGGAAATATATCAAGTAATAATATAGATACTCACAATAAAATCTGAGAATTTATCTGATTTAATGAGAACTTTCCTATTTTATATAGTTTTTGCTAACTCTTACTTAAAAATTTGGAAAGTTCTCGATTTTATTACTTATCTAAATAGTTGTCCAAGTAAGTCATTATTTGGGATATTGATATTCCTATATTCATATCTGTCATCATCATAATAACCGATTCCCACAACATTAGGTACAGTCGTGGGTATAGTAGTAGGTACAGTAGCAGTATTATTACTAGGGTTACCAATAATAGGGTTAATTGATTGTCCAAATAAATTATTGCCTGGAGTATTGACGATTCTATATTCATATCTATCGTCATCATAATAACCATTTATGTATTCATATCTGTCATCATCATAATAACCATTCCTGTACTCATATCTATCGTCATCATAATAACCATTTATGTATTCATATCTGTCATCATCATAATAACCATTCCTGTACTCATATCTATCGTCATCATAATAACCATTCCTGTACTCATATCTATCGTCATCATAATAACCAGCTCCAACAACATTAGGTACGGTAGCAATGTTATTAAGATTAATACCGATACCCTGCAAAGCCTGTAAAGCTTGTAAAAAGCCTATAAGGTCTCTGCTAAATGTAGCATTATTAATGGCTGTGTCAGTCCCCCCCCCATCAATAGCACCAGATGAATCAAGAAGAGCAGCAAAACTGGATAATTGCCCCTCTGTTGCTTGCATTTCATTATTAGAAAGTGCAGCAATACTTTCTTTACCTTGACTAGAAAAAATTTGATTTAAGTCAGCACTATTTGGTTTAGCATTTGCCATTGCTGTTCCCATACTGAGACTTAAAGCAATGCAAGAACTCATAAGTAAATTTTTCATAACAATCACCTTTTGTAGTAAATAAATAATTAATATTCTCCAAAGCGATGGTTCCAATTCATACTAATTTGATTTCCACCATCTCCAGAAACCTCTGGTTGAACTTTAAAACTCAATGTATCCACTTTACCTAGTGCATACCCCATACTTAAATTTAAACGAGTACGCGTTGTCACTATTCCACTGTCCTCGCCATCAATCTGAGTCGCATCTTTAATTTGCCAATTCACTCCACCAGTTAGAGTCACTTTATCATTTACTGCAAAACTCACTGAAGGGCTTAGCGATAAGCTATTACCTTTTTTAATATCAGAACCACCAACAGGTATTACTGAATTGATTTGTACAGCACCTGTTAGTGATAAAACCAACGGATCATAAGTACGATAAGTTGTTGCACCTAGTACAACAGATTTGCCTTTAGCCGTAGAACCATCAGCTTGTTTCTCTGCAATTTGCAATTCTGCAAAACCTAAAATAGCGGCTTTATCGACATCACTTCTGAATTTATGATTAATTCCTATCCACGCATCAGCAAATTGTGAATTGCTACTGCTTGAAATCGTCTTTGTGGCACTAATTGAACGGCTATTCAGTGAATACGCTGAAACACGACCATACAACTCATCTTTTGCTGTAATACCGTGACCTAAATTCACAGTAGAAACGAATACATCTGTATTTGTTAAATTTTCACCAACAACAGTTGGTACAGTTACAAATGATGACTCTCCTGTTTGTACAACAAATGGATTACTCGTATCAACGCTACGCTTTTGATCATTTACATAGGTTCCTGAAACTCTAATTCGTGTTTTGCCCTTATCACTAAGTAAATCTTCTACTGTTAATGGTAAATCTGCATACACCATCGATGGTGTAAAAAATAGAATAGGAACCACATAAACAACCTGACGCATTATATATACCGTTTAAATTACTGCTTATATTGATTAGTTTATAACGTGAACCTTAAGGTTTGATTATGAAAATAATTTTCAGGTTTTTGTAAATCTGTGTCATGTCACACAATCTCATAGCGATATAACCCAATATAAATCAAATAGATAATCGTTCTAATGCTTTTCTCCTAAAATGCCTTTACGAGCATTATTTGAGGAGAAAAATAATGAGAAACCAATTTTTATTGCCTATTTTATCGGTCTCTTTAGTGAGTTTATTTGGCATTGCAGACGGTGTTGTTGCGGATACATTAGATAGTATCCTTGTTGAAGATAGTATTGACATCAACCCTAATAAAGCCGAACCAGATAGCTATAATCGTAGCCGTGCGACATCATCCGATGGTGGTGAGTTTTTAGCACAAATTAATGGGGTGTCAGTTAGCCGTTTTGGTGGTCGCGGGCTTGAGCCTGTTATTCGTGGGCAATCACAGACTCGTTTAAATATTTTGCTCGATGGTAGCTATGTGCATGGCGGTTGTCCAAATCGGATGGATCCGCCAGCTAGTTGGGCGGCATTAGAAACTTATGAGAATGTTAACGTATTAAAAGGCGTGCAAACCTTGACACAAGGCGGTGGCGGTAGTGGGGGAACGGTTTTATTTGAGCGAGATACTAGAAGCTTAGCAGAAGATAAGGGCGTACATGGTCGAGTCGGTGTTATGGGGAGTAGCAATCAAATCCAGCATGATATTAATGCAGATATTGTTGCTGCGAGCGAGAAGGCTTATATTCGCGGGATTGCAGAGGATAAAAAAGCTAAAAACTATAAAGATGGCAATGGAAAAGACGTTCGCTCAGCCTTTAATCATCAACAAGCAGGTGTGATTATCGGCTTTATGCCCACCGCAGATCGTCTGTTGGAATTTAGCCATGAATACAATCATTTTACAGATGCTCTTTACCCCGGAGCAGGCATGGATAGCCCTGAAGAAAAAGGCAATATCACCCGCTTGCGTTATTTAGATAGACCTAATAGCGATGGTGTTGATGAGGTGAAATTTGAGCTTTACCGCAGTGATATTGATCACTTAATGGATAATTTTAGTTTAAGGGCATTTAATCCGAGCAAAAAAATGCAAACGCCAACGACCTCATTAACTACAGGCGGGCGTTTAAGCTTGAAATCCAGCATCAATAATACACAAATTGAGTATGGTATTGATTTACAAAAGAATACTCGCAATGCTGTGCTTAATAATATGAACACAGGCACCGCTCGTTCTGTATCGTTAATGTGGCCGGATATTCGTATTAAGCAAACAGGAGTATTTGCTGAGGCGACGAGCAAATTAGGCAAGAAACAAACACTAAAGTATGGGATTCGGTTGGATAAAGTGGATGTTAATTATGGCAAGGCGAATACGGCATCTCAATTGACGGGGCGAACAGCTAATCAATCTTACCAAGCTTATTATGGAACGACGGCACACAATAAGACTGAGAATAATATTGCGGCAATGCTGCGGTATGAAAAGCAAATAAGCCCAGATACTCAAATTTTTACAGGTTTAAGTCATACCGTACGTACGGCTGATGCAACTGAGCGGGGTATCAATAAATGGCTTGCTGATGCAACACAACGTTGGGTTGGCAACCCTGATGTAAAGCCTGAAAAGCATAATCAATTGGATGTGGGTATTACCAAAGTTACAGATAAATATTCCGCCAATGCGAGCGTTTATTTTGATAAGGTGAATGATTATATTTTACGCGATGGAGCACGCGGGCAAGCAGGAGTTTTACGCTCAGATAATGCCGATATTTATCGCAATATTGATGCTGAGCTCTACGGGCTAGAAGCCGAAGCCAAAATCAAGCTAAACAACAAACTCGATTTAAGCACTAGCTTAGCGACTGTCCACGCAAGTAATATCAGCGATAAACGCCCGATTGCCCAAACTCCGCCTCTCAATGGCAACGTACAGCTCGACTATAAGCAATCAAAATGGGGCATCGGTACACGCCTCCGCTTTGCCGCCAAACAAAGTAGAGTCGATACGCTAAGCAAACAAGAAGTCGGCGAAAGTGCAGGCTATGCTGTTGTTGATTTTTACGGCAATGCCAAACTCAATAAATCCCTCAAACTACGCTACGGCATCGACAATCTATTCAATAAAAACTACGCCAACCACATTAACCGCTCAAACCTACTTGATAATAATGCAACGAGGGTTAATGAGGCGGGCAGAACAGCTTGGTTGAAGTTAATCACAGAATTTTAAGTATCACCGTATAAAGAGACTTTGGAGATAATCTAAAGAGCTTTAAAGTTCACTCCACATGCGTAGAAGATTAATATATGTTGTACTAATTATCCTGGTTTCTTTTGAATTAGGTTGCTTTTTAATCAGTTTATCACGTGCTTTGCCAAGCTCATAAAGTAACTCACGTTGCTTAGGATCCTTTATTATGCTTTGTGCCCAGGTAACAGCAACTAAGCGTTCGCCTTTAGTAACTTCAGCAACTTGGTGCCAACTGCCTGAGGGATATATAATCGCTTCACCTACATCAGGTTTGAATGTTTGCTTTCCATAAGGAGTACGAATAACCAGTTCGCCCCCCTCATAATTATCTTTGCTATTTAGAAAAACCGTAGTCGATACATCAGTACGGTAACGTGCGTTCATTGGTCCCATAATCGGGTCATCAACATGAAAACCATAAGTCATACCTTTTGTATAGCGAGCATAAAAAGCAGTCGCAACTTTTAGAGGTAAAACTGCAGCTTGATACTCTTTATTCTGCACCAGTGCAGTCATAACAATTTGATTAAGCTGCTGATTTAACTGACTTTGTGGAGATAATTCTAAATTATTTTTTACTCGACTGGCTTCTTTACCTGCAGATAATCTTCCGTCAACAAATTCAGCATCTTTTAATAGCATTCTAACTGTTTCTAAGCGATGAGCATCTAATACATTTTTAATAAGTAATAACATTATCAACCTTCATTGTTCTTGCTTTTAACATAGATTTAAGTAGCCTATATATTTTGAGATATAGGGCTAAAAGGAATACATCATGATACTAAAAGTGTTTATTGATGGTCACGAAGACGCAATCAAAGTACCAGATAATATCATCACCGATGCTAGTGATTATTTTGACATGATGGATAGGGATATGGACAGGGGTTATCAAATGAGCCATAAATGGGTGGAAAAACCAGACTTATACCAAAAATGTCAAATCGCGTCAGACCACATTCTAACAGCATTGGAAACCAGAAATGATAAGACTGCAACACTCATGGCAGCTTATATTCTTAACCGCATTCCTAATGTAAAAGGCATTCAACTTGATCTATCAGGTGATATGAGCGAGCATGAAATTATTGTTTAATCTCTAAACGTAATCCATGTGGTTGCAATATATTTAACCCCTTCTTCCACGATATTAGCTCGATGCTCATGCGTCCAAAACGGTGGGAATAACACCAGTTTTCCTTTTTCAGGCTTTACTTTTATTCCTTGATGAATAAATTCCGTCTCGCCACCTTTTGCGGGGGCATCGTTCAAATACCATAGAGCAACCAACTGCCGTGAAGCGAGTGCGGTATTATCATTATCGACATGCCAATGATAATACTCACCTGCCCGATAGCGTTGCAGGTTGTAGCCCATATCTTTGAAGCGGCTCATTTCACGAAAATAAGGGTAGGCGGTTTGAAATTCCTTCAATGCCATTGCTAGTGAGCGGAATAAATTATTGTCCACATCTTTCCAATGCTCTTTGCCACTCACAACAATATCGGTGGTTTTCTTCATGGCTTGGAAGTCATTAATCGCTGCTCCAACTTTGCCGGCATACTGGTCTTGCGTATTTGCTTCAAAGCGTTGCACCATGTCATCACATAAAAAATCAGGCAAGGCTTGTTTTTTCTCAAAGATAAACGAGCCGGCTTTGACTTCTTTGATGGTTTGCAAAGGCTGTCGGGGGAGTTCAAAGGGATCCATTCATCTATCCTATAATATGTTCTGCTCAAGCAGCGACTCTATATCAGCAACCGCTTGTTTTCCTTGATCTGTGTAAAGTTGTAGGGACTTTTCTGCCAGTTTTTTCCAATGCTCTAACGACTCGGGGATTAAATCCACTAAGGCGGATAAATCTCCATTTTCTCGCCATGTTTCATAGCTAGCCAATAATTTAGGTGCAAGTTTTTTTCGCATTGCCGATAGATTACCAAAATAGAAATGAATGGATGCGGGGTGCTTGTCCTGAATTAATTTAGGCAAGCTGGTTAAGGCATCAGCATAGTGATCGCGGACTGCTCGTAACATGATTTCTGCTTTGGAACGAGGCAAAGTCAATAGCATTTTTTGCCACTGCTCGCCAAGCTGCTGTTCTGCAATCACCTCACCCTGCTCGTGAGCAATGACCATTGGCATTTCGGTATCGGTCATATCGTTTAATGCGGCTTCGCTATTATTATCAAAATCATAATAGCTAATCGCTCGACCTAATGGGCTATCAAGCCCTACCCAACGCCATTCCTCTATCTTTTCCCAAAGCGTCTGACGCAAAGATTCATAACGAATAAAGATTTTATTCGCTTGCTGCATAGCGGCGGGTGATGCCATATCCCTAGCGTATTCCTTGCCTGCCACCCAAATATGACAATCATCTTGCGAGATATATTGCGATAACTCCCCGATAAAGAAATGAGGACGACATTGATTGCCCAAGCCTGCACTATAAACCAAGCCCTTATCCGCCAACACGGCATTAATCGCTTCACTATCAAAAGGATCATACTCCGTGCCATCAATCGTCAGCGGTTTGAAATCCTGCTCTTCTAAGTCATCCCACAAGCCTTCACGCTCAACTAACCAATCGCCCACATCGTCATTAGTCAATAATTTCTGATAATCATAGCCCTGTTCCCAGCGGTAAAACTCTCGCATTTTTAATAAATACACGCATAAGGTGTAATCCCCCGCATGGCGAGCATCGGCAATATGGCAATTATGTTGAACGGTTTGAATTAAATCTGCGTATTTCTGTTTCATGGTTTGCAGTGTATGTTGCCAAGCATGGAAAAGCAAAAATCAACATAGAGTTAAGAGATATTCGCATTTGTCAGCATTCAAATTATACTGTAATCATCACGACTCAGCATGATTTATATAAAAACATGTAAGGCAGAGTAGTTAGCTGTAATCCAATGCAACGATGAAAATAATGGAGAAGCAAATTGAGAATTGTTCGCGTAAAAACAAAGTGGAGCAAAGAAGGTCGAGAAGTCTCAGCAGAAGAAGTTGTCGGCGTTTTAGCCTTTAATGCATGGCGAATTGGCATGCAAGCGATGTTGGAAATCGAAGAAGAAAGATTTGATGTTACAACACAAATGCAACGTGTCCGCATTATTAGCGAAGTCATGTACCTGCTAATTCATAGCCTAGATCGTGTACTTTATGAAACTGTAAGCGACGACGACCGAGCTTTTTTAGTCTCAACCTTTGCTCGTAAATTATCAGACCATGTACATGAAAATGCTCGTGGATTTGAAGGACCAGGCGACTACCGCACACCTTTTATCAATACCCTCAACGAACGCATGGAAGGCTTTGCGGAAACCAAATGGGACGAAGAAAAACAAGCCCCGGGATTCTCAATGGCTCGACAATTTGGCATGAATATCGTCGGAGAACTCGGAGCAAAAGACCGCGAATGGGCATTAGACTATATTCAGCAAGTGCTAACGCCTGAAATCATGGAAGATTTTCATAAAATCTTAACTAAGACGGGATTAATGGAAAAAATCACAAAAGAAAGTTGACAAATACTCAATCTGATATATTTCTCCCTCTATCATTAACAAGGTAAAGAACTGTCATTATGCAAGTAACTCTCGCTAATCCTCGCGGCTTTTGTGCTGGTGTTGACCGTGCTATTGAAATAGTAAACCGTGCGATTGAAGTTTTAGGCACACCCATTTATGTTCGGCATGAAGTCGTACATAACCGTTATGTAGTCAATGATTTACGTGAGAAAGGAGCTATTTTTGTTCAAGAATTAGACGACGTACCTGATGATGCAACAGTGATTTTTAGTGCCCATGGCGTATCACTTGAGGTACAAAATGAAGCTAAGCGACGAGGCTTGCATGTTTTTGATGCCACTTGCCCTTTAGTAACAAAAGTCCATTTAGAAGTTGCTCGCTATAGTAAGGAAGGTCGTGAAACGATTTTAATTGGGCATAAAGGACACCCTGAAGTTATTGGCACAATGGGGCAATACAGCACTCAACATGGCGGCAAAATCTATCGTGTAGATTCTGTTGAAGAAGTAGAAGCCTTGCAATTAAATAACCCCGATAAAGTTGCTTTTGTTACACAAACCACACTCTCCGTTGATGATACTTATGTGGTTATAGACGCCTTGCGTAAAAAATTCCCTAAAATTATCGGACCTAAAAAAGATGATATTTGCTATGCCACGCAAAATCGGCAAGATGCTTTAAAAGACTTATCTGACCAATGTGATTTAATATTAGTTGTCGGCTCACCCAATAGCTCTAACTCTAACCGACTCAAAGAAATTGCTGAAAAACGTGGCACTCCCGCCTATTTGATTGATACAGCCGATGATATTCAAGAAGAATGGCTAATCAACAAACCTAATATTGGACTAACCGCAGGAGCCTCTGCCCCAGAAATATTAGTTAATGAGGTCACTGAACACCTAAAGTCACTAGGAGCAACTATTCTAAGTGATACTCACGGTATTAAGGAAGATATCTCTTTTGTATTACCTAAAGCACTGAGATGAGTAAATAAGACCGTATCATGGTCTATTTAGCTCATTATCTATGAGTCATAAATTTAAACATATCGATGATAATACCAATTTCAAAGATGAATCGAATACACTTAAAATCAAGCCCTGATTAGAGCTTGTAGTACTTAGAGCTTGTAGTACAATGCATGGAATAAATTTTAATAGGAGTTCTCTCTTGAGCCAATTAATCGAAGTTACTGTTCCTGATCTGG
>JALWYT010000268.1 GCA_026992705.1 Thiotrichaceae bacterium | reverse complement strand
TAGCCCTAAAAAATAATAGAGAGTGTAGTGATAAGAGAAACAACAATGAGTTATGGTGAAAAGATGACAATCAAAAATGAACACTTATCTGCTGTATTTGACGGAGAGGCAACAGACTTTGAACAAAAACGGCTAGTTGATGAGCTACTAAAAGATGATGATTTAAAACAATCTTGGTCACGCTATGCCTTGATTGGCGATGTGTTGCGTGAGCCTGAAACAACACAAGTTGTAGGGAATGATTTCTTAGCATCTATTCAGCAACAAATTGAAAAAGAAGAATCTTATTCACAAGTCGCACTTAAACCTGCCGCTAACCAATCCACATGGCGTAAACAAGCTGGCAGTTTAGCATTAGCAGCTTCTATTGCCGCAGTCAGTGTTTTAGGCGTACAATCGTTAATAGATACTGAGCAATCACCAACCATAAATCAAGCTGCTTTACTAGAAAAGTCTATTGATAATAACGCAGATATTCCTCCGAAAAGATCAGCTATACGCCTTGCAAAAAATGATGCTGTTTCACGGCAAGTTATTGACTTAGAGCAACGGATAAAGATGCAACGCTATATTGCAAGTCACATCAAAAATACGTCAAGTCGTACCATTGCACCAGCTATACGTGTTGTAAGTTACACTTATTAAGAGGATTGCATCAATGAAACGGCTGATGATGTATATATGCTCATTTTCATTTATGTTACTAGCATTAAGTAATCTCTATGCAGGAGAGGCTATGCAGCTACTAAATAAAATGAGCACTGCCATACATGAATTAGACTACCAAGGTGAATTAGTTTATTCACAAGGTAATGGGTTTTCATTGCTACGTATTGAACATTCCTTTGATGATGGCATAGAACATGAAAGAATTATTAATTTTGATGCTAATGGTCAGCAACATACAGAGAATGAAGCAGGTTTTTCAGTCAACAGTTTTCCTCAAATAACGCCTGAGATGGAAAAAATTTATTCATTTGATATTGGTGGCATGACTACAGTTGCAGGTCGAACTTGCCAGGAAGTTGTAGCACGCCCTAAAGATCGTAAACGGTACTTGCATCGCTATTGCATCGACACAGAAAACCAAATGTTACTAAAATATGCACTGGTAAATAAAAATCATAATGTAATTGAAAAAATGACCTTCACCAGTATTCAATTTGCAAAGCCAAATATAAAGGACTATATAAAGGATAAAGTTTCTGCAATTAAGAATCGCTTTAAACCATTCAATCTAATTAAAAAATCAGAAAATAAAACAAATTGGAAATTCAATAATTTACCTAGAGGCTTTTATATTGCTTCGGTATTGGTAAAAGAAGGTACGAATGGTGTTCATGAAATGGAGCAAATCATTCTTACCGATAACGTAACGTCTATATCACTATTTATTGAACCTGAAGATAAACATGGTGTACATTTTAACAATCTTGATTATGGGGCATTAAATCTAATACGATTAGAAAAAGCAGAGCATAATATAACAATTGTAGGTGAAGTACCTAAAGATACATTAATTCAGATTGCTAATGGTCTGCATTTAAAGTAAATAATTCAAATAACTCCAAGATAGATAGCTAGAAAAAGGGTATGCATTTTTTTAATTTTCCACTAAGTAGTAATAAACCCAATCCCCTTAAACGCTCCGTATTGTTTAAATTCAAGTTCACGCTGCAAACCTTTGTATAAAGTATCTGCATCCAAGGCTTTGCCAGAGAAGCCATTTTGTCGGGCAACAGTGGCATAGTCGCCTGGTGTTACGCCTTGCAAGGCTCGGATTTTCTTTTCCCAGCTTTCAAGTTCGCTATTGCCTTCTTGGTAGTCTTTTAGCGTTTGCTTAAAGAGCGTCCAGCTTTGTTCGGGCTTGAGGTAATCAAACTTAATTTTAAGATCAAAACGGCGTAATGAGGCTTGGTCTAGCGCTTCCATTAGGTTGGTGGTGCAGAAAAACAAGCCTTTAAACTGCTCCATTTGGGTGAGTAGTTCGTTGACCTGCGTCACTTCCCATGATTCACGCGAGCGATTGCGATCACGCAGGAAGCTATCTGCCTCATCTAGCAATAGCAATGCTGCTTGGTCTTTGGCTTGGTCAAACATATCGCTGAGGTTGCGTTCTGTCATGCCAACATAAGGGTCAAGCAAATCAGAAGCTCGTTTAATTAGCAATGGCATATCCAGCACTTTGGCTAAATGGCGAGCGAATTCACTTTTCCCTGTGCCTGAAGGACCATATAAACAAAAGCGACCTTCTGATTTTTTGTGCAGTGCATTTTGTAGGCTGTCTAAATTATAATCAGGGTTTAAGGCATCAATACGATAAGTAATCGGGCTGCTATGGCGATTAGATAAGGTTTTATCATAGCCCATTGCACTCAGCGTATTGCTTAAAACTCGCTCCATACTGGCTTCGATTTGAGCTTGCTCCGTTTCGCCTAATTCCTTGACGACCTTCACCGCACGTGAGATAAGGGCAGGGGCAAGGCTTTCGTTTACCGAAATTTGTTCAATCCATTTATCACTTACATTAAGCACTTGGGTATATTTTTTAATGATATTAATGCGTGCACTTTGCGGTGGAATTTTTAGCTCCATTACATAATCAAAACGACGAATAATTGCCTCGTCGATATGACTAACGACATTTGATACCCAAATCGTTGGCAGCGGATTGACTTCCAATAGATGATTGTATGAACCTTTTTTAGCATCGGTGCTGGTGCGTATGCCAAAGCGTTCCATGCTGCCATCACGAATAAAGGCATCTTCGATTTCATCGAATAAAATCATGGTATTAGTTTTACGCTTAAGCACTTGCTGGCAGAGACGATAAGAATCCATGCGGGAACGGTATTCATCTTCATCATCATCGACCGAACCACCTGTTGTTACGTCATAAAGAACAAAACCTAAGTCTTTGGCTAGCGTTCTCACCATTTCCGTTTTACCTGTGCCGGGAGAACCATAGATGAGAATATTTACGCCTTTCTTTCGCTTTTTCGTGGTTGATTCTAAATAGCGACGCAGCAAATCATAATCATGATGCACATGCTGGTAATCATTGGGATTGAGTTTGGAGGGCTTGCCAATTTTAAAGAACCGTGTTAGCGAGTTCATAATATCGGGCATTTCATCATCAAGTAGAATGCCAGAAATATCGTTCATTACATCAATGTGATAAATTAACTGTGTTCGTTCTTCACGCTCTAGTGTCAACAAGCCTGTGCGATTTAATAAACCATCTTTTGTTAAAGCTTTACGTACAGCTGCACGGTCTAAATTCAAAATTACAGATAGAACATTAGGAATAGCGTGGGGCGAAATATTACCAATAATATCTGTCACATCTTCAACTTCACGCACGGCATTGAGTAAAATACCAAAACAAAGAATTGTTTGCTCGGTTTCATCCAGCCCAGTTAATCGTCCAAGTTCTTTAGTATTACGAAATAAAGGACCGTTAGGTGGTGTTTTAGCAAACGTTTTTTCACAAGTTCGACTGATTGGTGTCAATATTTTCTTGAGCTTTTTTTTACTTAGACGTCTTTCATCATTGTATTTATCAATAAGATACTTTAAATCTAAAATCTCAAAAACCCGCTCATGATCATCTAGATCATAGCGTAAATCAATACGTGAATAGCCACGTAAATCAAGTAACGAGCGAATTGACCAAAGTTTAATTATAGGCTTGTATTGTTCAAGAAGGTCGAGATATTCAGTATTTTTAGTCACAAAATTTCTAATCACAAAAAGTATCCATTCAGGAGATTATTCTTCCTAATAAATTTTAGAACCTTAGGAAAATAACTTAGCTTAAAGGAATTTATTTAAGGCAAAGTATTTTATGACATTTTAGAACAAATTAGGATTTTTTATTTTGTGGTAGTTTTTACATACTATTAAAACCAAGATTTCGCATAATTTTTATTATGTTTAATATTTTTTTCACGTTGTCATTGTCTTGCAATGTTATTTCCACAACGGTTCCCATTTCGTAAAAGGTGTGATTTGAATATTTTTCGTTGAAGGAAATTATAAAAATTACAACTGAAAATAAAAAAAAATATTCTTGCATAGAGGTTACTAATTGT
>JALWYT010000267.1 GCA_026992705.1 Thiotrichaceae bacterium | reverse complement strand
TAATTCGACTTATAAAACATAGGTTTAACCCGCTGCCTAAATAATTGATTGATAAATTAGACATACGCTTATTTAGATGAAATATGTAAGATTTCTCTATCTAATTCACCTGATTTTAATTTCGCACGGTATTCGTCTAATGCTTTTTTGACTTTACCATGTAATAAATACAGACCTAAGAAGTTAGGAAATGCCATTGAGAGAATCAATAAATCACTAAAATCTAAAATACTGCTAGCACTGGTAATTGATGCAAAAACAATAACGATAATAAACATTAAGCGGTAAACCAAGGTAAAGCCTTCGCCGAATACATAAGTCCAGCAACGCTCACCATAGTATGACCATGAAATCATTGTACTGTAGGCGAAAAGTACAATTGAGATAGATAACACAATAGGGAACCAGCTTATTGCTGTGCGGAAGGCTTCTGCTGTTAAAGCTGCACCATCTTTGGCTTCACGCAAGGCGACAATACCTGCATCAGCAGAGTCATAAACACCTGTAATCGTAATCACTAAAGCGGTCATTGTACAAATGACAATGGTATCAATAAAAGGCTCATAGAGTGCCACTAAACCTTGTCGTACGGGGTATTTTACTGTTGCTGCTGAATGAGCAATTGCAGCGGAACCAATACCTGCTTCACTTGAGAACGCTGCACGTTTAAAGCCTTGTACGATAACACCAACTAGTCCACCTACACCTGCTTCTAGTGTAAATGCTCCATGCCAGATTTTTGCAAACGCCTCAGGAACGGCATCAATATTACCGATAATAACCCATAAACAGGTTGTGATATAAATAATCACCATTGTTGGTACAATTGCTTCGGCGGCGTGGGCAATCCGACGTAAGCCACCAATAATAACGATACCCACTGCAAAAGCGATAGCAACACCTAGCATCCATTCATTACCATTTGCAAAATAAGGAATTTCATTTTTAACCGCACCGACTGCCTGACTGACTTGGAAGGCATTGCCTGCCCCCAATGAACCGCCAACCGTTAAGATTGCAAAGATAATAGCTAAGACTTTACCTATCCCTGCCATGCCTTTTTCGGCAAAGCCTTTTGAAAGATATTCCATTGCACCGCCCATCAAGCGACCATCAGGACGGACTTCGCGGTACATTTGAGCCAGTGTAACTTCGGTAAATTTCGAGGTCATTCCAAAGAAGCCTGCAATAATCATCCAGATAATCGCCCCTGGTCCACCAATAATAATAGCAATGGCAACACCAGCGATATTACCTAAACCCACTGTTGCAGAAAGAGCGGTTGTTAGTGCTTGGAATGGAGTGACTTCACCTTTGGCATCAGACGTTTGATATTTCCCGCGAATAATTTGAAAGGCGTGTTTCATCATCCGCAAATTAACAAAACCAAAGCGAATTGTTAGAAAGACTGCACCCGTGATTAGCCATGCAATAATAAATGGCATTTCACCCTCACCAGGGAAAACGTCATAAAATATAACCTTTGCCAATACACTGTTAATAGTATCAAATATTGCCAGCCCCTCTTCTGTAGCACTCGCAGTTGTTGAGAGTAATGACAGCAGTCCACCAATGAACGCTGCTAGATATAATTTTTGTTTATTCATAAATCCTCCTGTCATTCACGGACACTATAACACAATCAGCTATTCCAAAGACATACACCCGCCTTTTTTTCTATTGCCTGTAGTCGCTCCATATGTGCCGCTAATTCATTTTCATCTGCTTGTAAGACTTTTAAACGAGGGCGATCTGCGGCTAAACGTCGAATTGTTGATTTTGTATTGCCTGCACTGATTTCATCTTGCCCTAATGATAACGATACTTGACCGCCTGTCATCATTAAATACACATCAGCTAGAATCTCTGAGTCAAGCAAGGCTCCGTGTAAGGTGCGGTGTGTATTATCAATGAGATAGCGACGACAAAGGGCATCGAGATTGTTTTTCTGCCCTGGAAACATCGTTCTAGCCATTTGCAGGCTATCGGTTATTTCACAGTGATCTTCTATTTTCCCCCAAGGTGAATTAATAGATTGCAGTTCATGATTTAAAAAACCAATATCGAAAGGGGCATTATGTATTATTAGTTCAGCCCCTTTGATGTAATTCATAAAATCATCAACTATGTCAGCAAAGCGTGGTTTATCGGCTAGATATTCATTGGTAATACCATGAACTTCAATCGCTTCGCTATCAATTTCTCGATCAGGTTGTAAATATTGGTGATAATTGTTGCCTGTCAATTTTCGACCAATCACCTCCACGCAACCAATTTCAATGATTTTATGACCGTCTTTAGGTTCTAAACCTGTGGTTTCTGTATCGAGAACAATTTGTCGCATTGTTTTTTCTTAGACCTTTTAGAAAGTATTTTCCTCGCATTCCGTAGGCTGCACATGGACTACGAGTGAGATTCGTAGCCTGCACGGAGCTTCGCGGAGTGCAGGTTGTTGCCACTTTACATAGAAACGCTAAGTTCAGTGGTTTGTTCTATTTTTATATTACTGCGTTGTTAACCCAATGCCTCCAGCAAGTAGGAAAGCCTATTCAATTAAATCATCAAGCCTCAAACCTTCTTGCCTTAGTATCCGTTTTAGGTAGTTTTTTTGTATTTTAGTTTGCAATAAAAACTCGCCTTTGTCTGATATATCTTCATGCATGATGGCTTTTTCTTGATATAAAATCGCTCGTATTTTTCCAAATTTTGGCGGAATTTTTAATATGCCATCAAATAATTTACCCGCAAATATTTTACTCAGTTCTTCTTGTAATAAATCTAAGCCTAAATTATTTTGAGCTGAAAGGTAAATTCTCGTGGGGATATTATCATGAGCTTCAATCACTCGGGGCGATTGGTCGATGAGATCAATTTTATTCATTACCTCAATTTGAGGCACATTATCTGCCCCTATCTCACGCAATACTTTTTGGACTTGCTCGCAGTATAAATCTCGTTGTTCATCGCTGACATCAATAACATGCAGTAACAAATCTGCTTCAATTGTTTCTTGCAAGGTTGAGCGAAATGCAGCAACAAGGTCATGCGGTAAATGGCGAATAAAACCAACGGTATCTGCTAAAATGATTGGCTGTTGGTTTGGTAAATCTAGGCGACGCAAGGTAGGATCTAATGTAGCGAATAATTGATCCGCCGCATATACCTCTGCCTGTGTCATTTGGTTAAATAAGGTGGATTTACCCGCATTAGTATAGCCCACTAATGATACGGTTGGGATGTCTGCTTTTTTTCGCGATTGTCGCCCTTGCTCACGCTGATTTTTAACTTTTTCTAGGCGTTTATTAATCTGCTTAATGCGAATATTCAATAAGCGGCGGTCAGTTTCTAACTGAGTTTCACCCGGTCCGCGTAAACCAATGCCGCCTTTTTGTCGCTCTAAGTGCGTCCAACCTCTGACTAATCGAGTGGATATATGCTTAAGCTGAGCCAATTCAACTTGTAGCTTTCCTTCGTGAGAACGAGCACGCTGAGCAAAAATATCTAAAATCAAGCCTGTGCGATCAAGCACACGGCATTGTAATTCTTTTTCGAGATTTCTTTCTTGTGCAGGCGAAAGCGTATGATCAAAGATAACCACTTCGGCATCGTAAAGGGAGACTTGTTGGTGGATTTCTTCGACTTTCCCGCGACCTACAAAGAGGCGTGAATCTGGGCTTTGTCGTGAACCAGTGACAAAAGCAACATCGGTTGCTCCTACGGAATGAACTAGCTCGATGAACTCCCTTTCATCTTGAGTAATATTTGACACATTATGCAGACCCGTGAAGTGAATCTGCACCAGTACAGCAATTTCGCCGTGCTTTGGGCGTTCAAATAACTCCAAAAAGTTTACTCTTGTTCAGCAATATTTAACTTAATTGGACGCGATGGAACAATCGTCGATACTGCGTGTTTATAAACTAATTGACTCACTGTATTGCCTAATAAAATAACAAATTGATCAAATGACTCAACTTGACCTTGCAATTTAATTCCATTTACAAGGTAAATAGAAACAGGAATACGTTCTTTTCTTAGTGCATTTAAGAAGGGTTCTTGTAATGTGTGCCCTTTAGACATGGTGGTTTTCTCCGTATT
>JALWYT010000266.1 GCA_026992705.1 Thiotrichaceae bacterium | reverse complement strand
GCATCCCTTCATAACGCACATTGACAGCTCGGATATCTGCTGCATGGTGAATTCCATAAGTCACCACAGGGCGATTAACTCTGGGCAAAATGTCACGCACATGCTCGTCGTCCACACATAAAATTGCCAAGCCATAAAATGGTAGGTGATGCAGAAACTCGACAAACGTGTCTTTGAGTTTTTCAAAATCATTGTCGTAAGTGCCTAAATGATCTGCATCAATATTGGTAATGACGGATATAACCGGCGTTAAAAATAAAAATGAAGCATCACTTTCATCCGCTTCTGCGACCAACCAAGTACCGCTACCTAAGCGTGAATTACTTGCTGCACTGGTTAGTTTTCCACCAATCACAAAGGTTGGATCTAAATCTGCTTCTAATAACAAGCTAGTGACCAAACTGGTTGTTGTGGTTTTGCCATGTGTGCCAGCAATTGCAATGCCTTGACGAAAACGCATCAACTCCGCCAACATTTCTGCACGGCGTACAATGGGAATACTGCGTTCTCTAGCCTCTTTAATTTCAGGATTGCTCTCATTGATGGCTGTTGACACTACAATGACATCAGCACCATGAATATTTTCAGCCGCGTGACCTTTAAAAACCAAGCAACCCATTTTTTGCAAACGCTGAGTGACTGCATTATCAGCAATATCAGAGCCAGATACGTTGTAACCTAAGGTGAGAATAACCTCGGCAATACCGCTCATTCCCGCCCCACCGATACCGATGAAGTGGATACGCTTAATGCGTTTTCTCGCTAAATCTTGTTCAGCAATATTCATGCTTGTTTCTCCTTATTATTATTTTTTGTTCCTAGTTCATTGATGCTGTCAGTAAAGCCTGCAAACTGCATACAATAATCAGCCACTTGCTGTGTTGCTTCTGGTTTGGCTAAAGCTCTAGCTCGTTCACTCATATCCAGTATTGTTTGTCGATCACTCAATAATTTGCCTAAATCCTCAGCTAAGGATGCTGCTGTCATTTCTGACTGAGGGCAAAGTAACGCCGCACCTTGATCTGATAAATAGCGGGCATTAGCGGTTTGATGATCATCAACCGCATGTGGAAACGGTACTAAGACCGATGCAACACCCGCTGCGGCTAATTCAGAAATTGTCATCGCTCCAGCACGACAAATCACCAAGTCTGCCCATGTGTAAATTTCTGCCATATCCTCAATATAAGGAACCACTTTCGCCTCAACACCTGCGTCAATATAGGCTTGCGTTGCTGTATCATAGGTTCGCTTGCCTGCCTGATGAATGACTTCAGGTCGAATGGACTTATCTAATAAAGCGAGGGCTTTTGGCACGGTTTGATTTAATGCCAATGCTCCTAAACTACCACCAACAATTAATAAGCGAATCTTGCCTCGGCGGTTTGCAAGCCGTTGTTTTGGCTCAGCTATTTGTGTGATTTCTTTACGCACGGGGTTTCCCACAGAAACCACTTTATCCATATCAAACGTATTCGGAAAAGCCTCCAATACCTTTTTCGCAACCCGCGATAGTAAACGATTGGTCAGTCCTGCTACCGCATTTTGCTCATGGATTAACACGGGCTTTGCCATAAGTGCTGCTAGCAATCCACCGGGACCTGCAACAAAACCACCCATGCCTAATACCGCAGCAGGTTTGTGTTTAAGCATAATGGCAAAGGATTGCCCTAATGCCATCAGCAGCCGAATGGGAGCTAACAATAAAGTTGTCACACCTTTGCCGCGTAAGCCTGTGATATTTAGCCACGCCATTTCAATATTGGCTTCGGGAATTACTCTCGCTTCTAAGCCATTGTGTGTACCCATCCATACAATTCGCACACCTCTTGCCTCTAGCTCTTTAGCTACCGCTAGCCCTGGGTAAACGTGCCCACCTGTGCCGCCAGCCGCAATCATAATTGGACGCTCAAATGTCTGTTGCTTAGGCATTTTTCACCATCCTTGAGCTAGTTTTCACTTTTGCTCGTTTCTTTGTGGGCAAACCGTATAGAGTAAATTGTGTCTCGCGGTGAACTCGCATAAGCAAGCCCATAGCAATAAAAGTGACCAATAAGCTACTACCGCCATAGCTAATAAACGGTAAAGTTAAGCCTTTTGAGGGCAATAAATTCATATTGACCCCAATGTGGAATAACGCCTGAAAACCAATCCAAAAAGCAATGCCATAAGCTAAATAAGCTCCATAATATAATTTTGCTTTATCAGCATTAAAGCCAATCACAAAAGCCCGCTGCACCAGCCAAGCAAATAAAAATAAAACAATCACAATGCCAATAAAGCCAAACTCCTCAGCTAATACCGAAAAAATATAATCATTATGCGGTTCAGGCACATATAGCTTTAATACGCCTCCGCCTAAGCCTGTTCCAAACCAACCACCATTACCAATCGCCATTAAAGCATGAATTGTTTGATAACCAGAGTCTGTCGCGTGTTCCCAAGGGTTTAAAAATGCCAACATACGTTTACCACGATACCCCATCATTAACAGCGGTATCATTAACACAATGGAGCCAGCAATAATTAAAAATAAACGTTCAAGCCTTACTCCGCCCAAAAACAATAAAGCAAAGCTTGAAATAGTAATGACCAACATTGTTCCAAAATCAGGCTCTAGTAACAATAAAGCTCCAATAACACCAACTGCCGCTAACGGAAGTAAAATAGGCTTATAAGATAAAGAATGTGCTAACTCCTTACCATGTCTTACCATATAACCCGCCAAATACATTAAGGTAATTAATTTAGCAACTTCGGAAATTTGTATTGTAAATACACCCAATGAAATCCAACGACGGCTACCGTTAATTTCCCTGCCAATACCGGGTATTAAAACAAGTAATAACATCAATACAACTATTGGCAATAACTTAACCCCTAACTCTTGCCAAAAACCTAACCGAATTTGATAAGCGATAAAAGCAAGTACCAAACCAAGTATCATAAAAATAACTTGCTTATCAAAGAAATAATAGACGTTGTCATATTGTTTTTTCTCTGCCACGACCAACGAAGATGATGTCATTATGACTAAGCCAAGTGCGGTCAATAGCACAAGAACAATCATTAATTCACGATCAAAATAGCGATTCCAGTCGATACTATTCCAGCGTTCAATCAAGCTATTCATGGCAAGTTCCTCACGGCTTCCATAAACACCTCACCTCGGTGTCCATAGCTATTGAACATATCGAAACTGGCACAAGCAGGAGATAGCAAAACATTGTCATTTTGTTGTGCTAACTCCGCGGCAAGCTTGACCGCATCATCCATATCATCGGCATATAGTGTTTTAACTGCCCCATTGATCACATTTGCAATTTGCTGCCTATCTTCACCAATAAGAACAACCGCTCGTGCTTTCTGGCTGATAATATCTGCCAATGGGCTGAAATCAGCTCCCTTGCCTTGTCCGCCTGCAATTAATACCGTCTTGCCAGCTAAACCTGATAAGGCAGCAATAGTGGCTCCGACATTGGTTCCTTTGGAATCATTGAACCATGTCACACCATTATGCTCTCGCACCCATTGAGTACGATGCTGTAAACCTGTGAAATCGCGTATCGCCTGCAACATAGGCTCTAGCGGAATATTCACCGCTTCCCCTAATGCTAAGGCAGCTAAAGCATTGGCAATATTGTGGCTACCTTGTACTTTCATCTCGCTGCTGTGCATTAATTTTTGTTCGCCTTTTGCAAGATAACCATCTCGCACACCATATTGCCCTGCGTCTGGCTCATCTAAACCAAATGACACTGTTGCCACATTTTCATCAATATTAATGGCAGCAACTAAGGCATCATCACGATTGATAACGGCACATTGTGTGTTTTGATAAATCACGGTTTTAGCGGCAACATAATCATCAAAGCTATCGTAGCGATCCATGTGGTCTTCACATAAATTCAGTATGACCGATGACACTGACTGCAAAGACTGCGTGGTTTCTAGCTGAAAGCTTGATAACTCCATGACATATAAATCAGGCTGCTCGCGTTGTAATAAATCCAATGAAGTTGTGCCGAGGTTACCCCCTGCATAGACTATCCAACCTGCTTTTTCTGCCATTTCTGCAACTAATGTCGTCACGGTGCTTTTGCCGTTGGAACCTGTAATGGCAATAATCGGAGCCTTGGTTTCACGCACAAATAACTCAATATCGCCAATAATGTCAGCTCCATTTTGCTTGGCTTGCTGAATAACAGGGGTAGCCACTGCAATACCTGGGCTAACGACAAGGCAATCAGCTTGCATAAAAGGCTCGGGCTGAAACTCGCCAAACCATGTTTTTACCTCTGGATATTCCGCCTGTAATTCATCTTTGCCCGGTGGATTATCACGACTATCAACAACAGCGAAGGCAATACCTTTGCCTCCCAAATAACGGGCAACGGATAGTCCAGTCTGTCCGAGACCGACGACTAAGGTTTTCCAGTTGTTGTGTTGTATTGTCATGTGTATTATTTACCTAACTTTTAAAGTTGCTAAACCAACTAAAACTAAAACAATGGTGACAATCCAAAACCGCACAATGACTTTAGGTTCTGCCCATCCTTTCTTTTCAAAGTGATGGTGCAATGGAGCCATTAAAAAGATTCGTTTACCTTCACGCAGTTTGAAGGAACCAACTTGCAAAATGACCGATACGGCTTCCATTACAAATAAACCGCCCATAATGGCTAAAACAATTTCTTGTCTAACAATAATGGCAACAATCGCTAATGCCGCCCCTAGGGCTAAGGCTCCAACATCGCCCATAAATACTTGAGCGGGATAAGTGTTAAACCATAGAAAACCTAAGCCTGCTCCAAATATGGCTCCACAGAAAACAACGATTTCTCCAGAATCCACAATATAGGGGATTTCCAAATAATCTGCGATAACACTATTACCACTCACAAAAGCAAAAACCCCTAAACCTGCTGCAACCATAATGGTTGGCATAATGGCTAGACCATCTAAGCCATCGGTTAAATTCACCGCATTACTCGCACCGACAATGACCAAGTATGACCAAGGGATAAAAAACAACCCCATCTGCCATGCCACATCTTTGAAAACAGGAATATATAAAGTGGTTTCCTCTGGTGTGGCGGCGGTGATATATAAATAAGTCACCGAAACAATGCCGATAACGGATAACCAGATATATTTTGCTTTCGCGGTTAAACCTTCATTCTTTTTTTGCTTGAGTTTGGTGTAGTCATCTAAACCACCGACTAAACCAAAACCTAGCGTGACAATTAACACCACCCAGATATAGCGATTACTCAAATCACCCCATAACAGAGTAGCAACAGCAATACTGCTTAAAATCAAGGCTCCGCCCATTGTTGGCGTACCTGATTTCGCATGATGGTCAGGACCATCAGACTGAATGTATTGCCCAATTTTTAATTGCGTTAAATAACGTATCATTCTGGGACCTAACAATAAGGACATGCCTAATGCGGTTAGAACGCCCATAATGGCTCGCAGACTTAAGTAGTGAAATACATTAAACCCACTGTAAAAATCACTGAGGTAATTAAATAATGCGAATAACATTAGCCATTCTCCTCAGTGCTAAGTGCCTGCACGATGCGTTCCATTTTCATAGCCCTTGAACCTTTTATTAGTATTGTTGTGTTGTTATCGATTGTTTTTTCTAGTGTTTCGATTAATTGCTCAGCACGGTCAAAATGTTTGGCTTTTTCACCAAACGCTTTGCAGGCTGGTTGGCTGTTTTCCCCTAAAGCGAATAAAGCATCAATGCCGGCATCTTTAGCAAACAAACCGATATTTGCGTGCATTTCTGCCACGTTTTCACCGAGCTCAGCCATATCGCCCAGCACTAAAATCCGCTTGCCTTGATAGCGAGCTAATACCTTAATCCCCATTTGCACGGAGCTTGGGTTTGCGTTGTAAGTATCATCAATTACAAGGGCTTGTTGCTTGGCTTTCACAGGAGCTAAACGACCTTTCACGGGGTTTAATTTTTCTAAACCAGCTTTGATTGATGCTTCTGTCGCTCCAACAACCATACTAGCGGCGGTTGCAGCTAAAGCATTCATGGCATTATGTTTGCCGAGTAACTTCAGAGTGACTGACAATGGCTCTTGATCACCTAAATGGATGAGTAAATCTCCATTGTCTGCAAGTTCACCGTGCACATCAGCAGGCTGCTCCATGCCAAAGCTAACAATCCAGTTATCTGCACAGCACTCTTCTTTCCAGTAATCTGCGTATTGATCATCAGCATTAATGACAGCAACACCGCTATTTTTCAGCCCTGCAAATATTTCTCCTTTGGCACGCGAAACGCCTTTAATATCGCCAAAACCTTCTAAATGAGCGGCTCCCGCATTATTCACAATTGCTACATCAGGCTGGGCGATATGTGTTAAATAACCAATTTCGCCAAAGTGATTTGCACCCATTTCAATAACAGCGTAATCGTGTTCATCACGAATATTCAGCAAGGTCAATGGCATACCAATATCGTTGTTCAAATTGCCCAATGTGGCGAGTACCTTACCTTGCTCCGATAAGATACTGGCAAGCATCTCTTTAACGGTGGTTTTGCCATTGCTTCCCGTTAAACCAATCACAGGAATGCTGCGAGTTTCCCGCCATGCTTTTGCGAAATCACCCAAAGCTTGATGGGTGTCTTTCACGACGATTTGCGGCAAGTTGCAGTCAATTAATTGATGCACTAAAGCACCTGCTGCCTTGCCTTCAAGCTCTGCGACAAAATCATGAGCATCAAAACGCTCACCCTTAATCGCAATAAAAAGCTGGTCAGGCTTTACTTTGCGTGAATCAATGAATACTGCTTCAATATCAGCATCGTTGCCATACAACTCTCCGCCGACCATATCTGCGACTTGAGAAAGCGTTAACCATATCATGCCACTTTCTCCAGTGCTTGTTTTGCTACCACTCGGTCATCAAATGGATATTTCTTATTATTAATAATTTGCACGTTTTCGTGTCCTTTTCCCGCGATTAAGACAACATCCCCCTGCTGGGCACTAGTAATCGCTAGTTGAATTGCTGTTTGTCGATTATGTTCAAAAATAACTTTATCAGCCTGCTTAAACCCTTGTTTTATATCGGCAAATATATTAACAGGGTTTTCTGTGCGTGGATTATCATCCGTCACAAAAACCTGATCTGCCAATTGCTCAGCAATGGCTGCCATTAATGGACGCTTGCCTTTATCACGATCACCACCACAACCAAATACACAAATCAAACGCTTGTCGCTATGCTCACGGCTTGCTAATAGTGCCTGTTTTAAGGCACCAGGCGTATGGGCAAAATCTACAACAATTAATGGAGCATTACTCACTGTTTTATTTGCCACCCGCTCCATTCGCCCTGCAACGGTATGCACTTGTTTAATTCGATTTAAGGCATCATCCAATGAATAGCCCATAGCAATTAGTGCAGATAATACCGCTAATAAGTTGCTTAAATTAAACTTTGCCAGTATTGGAGCAATCAGCACACTTTCTCCGATAGGTGTAACAATATCTGCGACAATCCCTCTATAGTCAAACTGAGCCTGCTTCACTTGGATTTTTTGCAGTTTGTCCGACAAACCTTTTTGCTCAGTAAAACCATAAGCAAAAATAGTAATATCCTTATCCGCTAGTTCTTTGGCTAAACGCAATCCCATCGCATCGTCGGTATTAACAACAATATTTTTTAACCCCTGCCAATAAAACAATTTTTCCTTTGCCGCAGCATACGCCTCAATAGTGCCGTGATAATCCAAGTGATCACGGGTCAAATTCGTCAATATTGCCGTATCAAATTGCACACCATTCACTCGCCCTTGATCCAAAGCATGTGATGAAACTTCCATCGCAACCGTTTTAATCCCCGCCTGTTTTTGCTTGGCTAGGATGTCATGCACAGTAATAACATCAGGCGTGGTATGGCTTGCTTTTTCTAATTGATCGGGCAAACCAATTCCTAGTGTTCCAATAACAGCACAGTGATTTTCTCCTTGTGCATTCAAGCTTTGAGCCAAAAAATGGCTAACCGAAGTTTTTCCATCCGTTCCTGTAATACCAATAATATTAAGCTCATGGCTAGCATTACCATAAAAACGATTGGCAATATCACCTAGCTTTGCACTGAGCTGATCAATCGCAATCAATGGAACTGATAGTTCAGGCAAATCAATGCCATCGACTCGCTCCCAAATCACCGCAACTGCACCTAAGCTTTCCGCTTTTTTTGCATAAGCGATACCATGCTGCTGCGTACCTTGCAAGGCAACGAACAGCATACCGCTTGATATATTTCGGCTATCTAGCGTTAAGCCTGTGATTTGTATATCCACAATGTTTTGCTCTTGTTCTGGTTTAATATGACCAGTTAATAAACGTAAAAGGGAGCGAACATGATTCATGTTGCTCCTCCTGCTTTACTAGCTGCTAATTTTGAGTCTGACGGCAGCTTATCAGGAGCAATGTCTAATAGCCTTAATGCCTCTGCCATCACTTTGGAAAATACGGGAGCAGCTGCCTTGCCACCGCTTTTATCATATTTAGGATCATCAATAATCACTCCTACTACTAAGCGTGGATTACTAACAGGAGCAATACCAATAAAGCTGGTGATAAGCTTGTCTGTACGGTATTTTCTGTTGATTAATTTACGTGCTGTTCCTGTCTTCCCTGCAACCCGATAGCCATTTACAGCTGCTAACTTTCCTGTTGCGTTAGAAGCAACCACTGCTTCCATCATATGCAATACATCATTTGCTGTTTTTTTCGACATAACTGGACGACTCAAACTCGGTTTAGTCAATTTATATATGGTTGGACTACGCAACATGCCATCCGCAGCAAATGGCGTATAAGCTCTAACCATTTGTAGCAAACTAACAGCAATTCCATAGCCATAACCATGTGATGCGATATCAACCCGCCCCCATTTAACATAATTCTGCAATACCCCAGCTGCTTCAGCAGGGAAACCAGCGTTTGGTTCTTGCCCAAAGCCTAAGCGGCTTAGAAACATCCAATGTTGGCGAGGCTCCATTAATAATGCAATACGACTCGCCCCAACATTACTAGATTTTGCCAATAAATAAGGTAGCGACATTTTCCCAAAGTTAGTACGATCTCGAACTGTATAACGCTGGCTAAGCTTGATGTAACCTGGTGATGTATCAATTTTGACATTAGCATCAATAACTCGACTCTCTATCGCTGCAGCAATGGTAATAGGCTTCATAATTGAACCTGCTTCGTACATATCAACCACTGATCGATTACGCATTTTATAAGCTCGCATCGTACGACGATTATTTGGGTTATAACTTGGTACACTTGCCATCGCTAAGATTTCACCCGTTTTTGTGTCCATCACAATCACTGAACCAGACTCAGCATCTAATTCAAAAACCCGAATTTTTAACGCTTTATAGGCTAAGTATTGTAAACGGCGGTCGAGGCTAAGCGAAACATCGACACCTGGTTGCATTTTTTCTAGCAACTCAATATTTTCAATTAATTTTCCACGACCATCTTTAATCACCCGTTTTTTACCTGATTTACCTGCTAATACATCATTTTTAGCACGCTCAATACCCTCAACCCCTTTTCCATCAATATTCGTAATACCTACTACATGAGCAGCTGACTCTGCCATTGGGTAAAAGCGTTTATATTCTTGCTTAGCTCTTACATTTGGTAATTCCATATCCAATACTTGTTGAGCAATTTCAGGTGATTTTTGTCGAGCTAGATATAAAAAGCCTTTGTTACGCGACTTTTCTAAACGATCAATTAATTCACCTGCTTGCATGTCCAATATATCTTCTACCTCAGATAAACTATCTTCAAATGCCATAAAATTTAATTTAGCTAGCTGATATGCATCTTTTTCAACCGTTGAGGCATACTTTCCTTTTGCTTCATATTCACGACGTGCTTTTTCAAAAAGTTCTCTTAACCTTTCCCTCTTATGTAGTAGCTTTTTAGGATCACAGATAATTGTTTTTACAGGTGTACTAATTGCCAAAGCCTCACCATTTCGATCCAAAATCATGCCTCGATAAGCAGGAATTGACACAATACGATTTTGTCGTTTATCTGATTTTTTCTGTAAATCATCTTGCTGATAAATTTCGATATAAATTGCTTTACCAAGTAAGACCGCAATTCCAAATAACAGCACCCCCATCAGGAATAATCTCCTACCTCTGTACACAGGGGGAGTTTTAGTATTACGACGTTTCACTCTCTTATTACCTTAATATCTATAGCATCTGGCTTTTTCATATTGAGATTTTCTCTTGCCTGACGCTCAATCTTTCCTCGATTTAACATACTGCTTTTTTGTGTTCGTAAACGATTCCATACTGAATTTAATTCATCACGTTTTTTTTCTAATTGGTGTAACTCTGTATAAAGCAATCTTGCTTGGTATCGATTATCAATAACCTTAATCGCTAAACTAATTACGCCAACAAACAGCACAATAAAAAGAGGGAATCGCCAACTATTCAAGCCTGTCTCTCCGCAATTCTCATCACTGCACTGCGTGAACGTGGATTTCTTTGTACTTCCGCATCACTGGCTTTTATTGCTTTTCCAATTAAACGAAAAGGTGGTTTTTTCAAATTATTTGACATAATCGGCAAGCCTTTGGGCAAATGTGGTGGGCGTGAGTTATCACGCATAAAGTGTTTTACAATCCGGTCTTCTAAAGAGTGAAAACTAATCACTACAAGACGAGCACCAATACTTAAATACTCTGTTGTTGTTTCCAAACATTGAATCAATGTATCTAACTCTTGATTAATATGAATACGAATTGCCTGAAAACTCCGTGTTGCGGGGTGCTTCTGCTGCTGTTTTTTCCCACTGCGTTTTATTACTCTTGAAATCATTTCTGCAAGCTGTAAGGTTGTTTTAAACGGCTGTATTTCTCGATCATGCACAATAGCTCTCGCTATGCGACGGCTTTGTTTTTCCTCTCCATACTGCCATAACACATCAGCAATTTCTGACTCTGTTGCGGTTTTTAGCCAGTCTGCTGCACTACGACCTTCATCAGGATTCATTCGCATATCTAAGACTCCATCTTTTGAAAAGCTAAAGCCCCGATTTGCATCATCTAACTGAGGTGACGACACTCCTAAGTCCAGCAATACGCCATTTACTTTTTCAGGTAATTCCATCTCACTTAGGGCTTGTGGTATTGCCTGAAAAGAACCTTTCCAAATTTTTACACGTTCATCATTACCATATAAATCTTGAGCTACTGCTATTGCCTCTGGGTCTTGATCAATGATTAGTAAGCGTCCATCTTTATCTAATTGACTTATTATCTTAGCACTATGCCCCCCCCGACCGAATGTTCCATCAACATAAATACCATTTGGACGAATAGCTAAAGCATTAACTGCTTCATTAAGCAAAACAGTATCGTGGGTATATTTCACTACCATTATATTGAGACCTGATTAAATACATCATCATTTTCTTCTTATGCTTCAGCAATCCATTGGTCTTTAGCTTCAAACCACACATCAGCATCCCATAATTTAAATTTATTTAGCCGACCTGGTAATATAACGTTTTTACCTAAACCAACGAATTCTTGTAATGGTGCTGGCAGTAGTATTCTACCTTGATTATCTAACCCATGCTCGACGGCATACCCTAAAATCAAATGCTGTATATTTCTTTCTTACACGACGATTCATATTGGGTACATTCATCAAAGCTTGCTCGATTCTATTCCACTCATTTATGAAATAGACGAACAAACAATGATCAGTATGATTCACAGATTACCACAATCTTGTCCAGATGCATTAGCAAAGATAGATTCTCAGTATCGAGTCAGTATCTCCAATCTACCTTTAGCATCTAAATTCAGATTGGATATTCCACAGAACACGATACTAAATCCTTTAATTTAGGGAGAAATTTCCAGACTTACCACTTAATCCCCACATTACCCCACTAAAAGGGAAATATAGACACGGAATACTAGACTGTCAACAAAATAGGATCAGGGTAACGAACAGAAATACAACAACTTACTGAGAAAAAAGTAGAGATGACCTTGAAATCAAAGAAGATTCTTATATTGATCAACATGATAGAAAGCAATATTAATAAATGACTTCAATATAAAAGGAAATTGTTAAAAAAGTTTACAAATTAAAGGTATAACTCAACTATAAAAATAACAACCTTATAAGGTATAAAGAGCAAAGTTGACCTGTAAGCCGGGTTCTGTCGAGAACAATCATTCATCTGGGGTGCATATCACTATGCACCTCAAGCAACCTACCCGGATACAACGCGGGTCACGCTATACGTATCCCTATTTGGTCTTGCACTGGATGGGGTTTACCCTGCCATCATTGTTACCAATGACGCGGTGTGCTCTTACCACACCTTTTCACCCTTACCTCAAACGAGGCGGTATATTTTCTGTGGCACTTTCCGTTGGCTCTCGCCACCCAGATGTTATCTGGCATCCTACCCTATAGTGCCCGGACTTTCCTCCCCTTAATCAATCAAGAGGCGATTGTTCAGTCAACTTTGCCCACTTAAATTAAAATAAATGATGCGTTGATGCAACTACTATATTTTGCTAACTACTCAACATAAAAAGCGATCAAACTTGACCGCCTTTTTTAGAGTCTGAATAAAATTTAGAATTAATGAACTGCTGCAATATACTCTGCAACTGCTTCAATTTCTTTCTCAGACATATTCGCAGCAATATCACGCATCATGCCATTAGGGTCATTTGTACGACCACCTTCTTTTTTGAAATCGTGTAGCTGCTTCTTAATATAATCCTGATGTTGTCCAGATAATGCTGGAAATTTTGCTGGAGCGTTACCTGCTGCAGTCGGACCATGGCAGCCTGTACATGCAGTAACACGTGTTTTCATATTGCCACCACGGTAAATAGTCTCACCTGCTTCAAGTAAATCTGCATTTACTGCACCACGTTTAATAACTTGTGCTGAATAATAGGCTGCAAGGTCTTCAATTTCTTGATCAGTCAATGTCTTCGCCTGGGCACTCATGACTGGATCATTACGCTTGCCATCTTTAAAATCATGCAGTTGCTTTTTAATATATTCAGGATGTTGCCCTGCTAATTTAGGAAAATTTGCAGCCGTACTATTACCATCAGCCCCATGGCAGGCAGCACAAACCTTTGTTGCTTTTTCTTTTGCAGCATCTGCATTACCTTTTGCAAGCACAGAAGCGGATGCACCAGCAACTAATGCAGCTAGTGCAATCATGAGTACCTTTTTCATTCGAAGAACTCCCAATATTAAAAAAATTAAAAATATCCACATACAATACGCGGCATTGTATATCATACTTTGCTAGACTTACGCAAAAATATTAGCATATTCTAATACCGAGCTGGTATTTATTGAAACTTTTGTATGAAAGGGTAACGAAAAAAAAGAACGTAATTT
>JALWYT010000265.1 GCA_026992705.1 Thiotrichaceae bacterium | reverse complement strand
ATTAATATGTGATTGGGCTTAGTTTATAAACTAAAAAAATCATCATCTTACAAAAATAATAAAAAAGGTTAGGTGTTTCGTGTTTTCTTTCGGTAAACCCAACGCACTACTTGGGATTGACATTAGTTCCACAGCAGTAAAGCTGGTAGAACTACGTAAAAAAGGCAAATCCTATAAGGTGGAAAGCTATGCCGTTGCTCCTTTGCCAGAAGGAGCATCTAATGAAGATAGATTAACTGAATCTGAACCTGTAGCTGAGGCGATAAAAAAAGCAGTCAAAAACAGTCGAACAAAGTTAAAACGATGTGCTTTAGCAATCCCTGCATCAATGGTTATTACTAAACAGCTAACATTACCTGCTAGCTTGCCTGAGGCTGATTTAGATGCTCAAATTCGCCTTGAAGCTGAACAATATATTCCCTACCCCATAGAAGATGTTAATCTAGATTATGAAATTCTTGGCGTATCACCTAATTCATCAGAAATTTTAGATGTCCTATTAGTGGCTACTCGTTCTGAAAATGTAGACGTAAGAGTAGCAGCTGCTGAAATGGCGGGTTTAAGTGTAGAATTAGTCGATGTTGAATCTCATGTGCTTGAAAAAGTCATGAATGAATTGGTCGATGACACCTTTGCAAATGATTTGATTGCTGTTGTTGATTACGGTGCAGTGATGACAAATATCTCTATTTTCCAAAAAGGGGTATTAGTTTTTTCACAAGAACAAGCATTTGGGGGCAAACAACTAACCTCTGAAATTATGCAACGCTTTGGATTGACATGGCATGATGCAGGTTTAGCTAAAAAAGAAGGGAATCTACCAGAAAACTATATCCCTGAAGTTCTAGAACCTTTTAAAGATCGTATGACTGAGCAATTAAACCGCTTTTTGCAGTTATTTTATGCTTCTGGACAATATGGCTATATTGATAAAATCTTATTAGCAGGTGGTTGTTCATTAATTCCTGGAATTGATGAACAAATTCAAACAGAGCTTGGTATTAAGACAGCAATTATTAATCCCTTTGTGAATTGTTCACTCGGCTCAAAAGTGAATCCACAACGTTTTACTTCAGATATTCCCGCTCTTTCACACGCTGCAGGCTTATCCCTACGAGGGATAAGCTAATGGCTAATTTTAACTTGCTCCCTTGGCGTGAAAAGGCTCGCGAAGAAAAGAAGAAACAATTTTTTATTAGTATTGGTGCAGCAGTAGCAACAGCAGCATTGGGTGTTTTTCTTGGGCATAATTATATGCAAAATCAAATAGAATACCAGCAAGCAAGAAACCAGTTTTTACAAACTGAAATCCAAAAAGTTGAGAGAAAAATAAAAGAAATAGAAAAACTTGACGAAACTCGCCAAGCCTTGCTTGACCGTATTAAAGTCATTGAAGAACTGCAATCAACTCGCCCTGCGATTGTACATTTATTTGATGAAATGGTTTCAGCTTTACCAAAGGGTATGTATTTAACGCATTTACTACAAAGGGGTACGCAAATAGGTATTGAGGGCAAAGCAGAATCAAATGCTCGTGTATCCAGCTATATGAATAAATTAAATGCTTCCCCTTGGCTGAGTTCTTCTAACTTACAAATTATTTCTGTTGAAAAGGATAAAGAAGGTGAAACACAACTACGCAGTTTTCGCTTACAAGTAACTCAATTATTAAAAGCAAGAGAAACAGAAGAAAAAAAAACAATCTCAGTAGGAGCTACATCACCACAATCTGTTAATAAACATAATACAGCAAGAAAATTTAAATCTAGCAAGAGGAATAGCAAATGAGCTTACAAGATGATTTGAATAATCTTGTTGAAGATCCAGCAAGTGTACCTTTTAGTGTTAAGTTAGGTGCAGCAATTGCATTGATGGCATTGGTTTTATTTTTAGGTTACAAATTATTTATTATTGACGATATTGCCGAATTAAATGCCGTTGCAGCAAAAGAACCAAATTTAAAAAAAACCTTCGAGACTAAACAAAAACGAGCCCGATTACTACCTATTTATAAAGCTCAGTTGGAAGAAATGCAAAAAACATTTGGTTCAATGATTCAGCAACTCCCGAACCAAACAGAAATTCCAGGTCTGATTTTAGACATTTCTGAAACTGGTCTGTCTAATGGTTTAATGATCGAGGTGTTTGAACCTAAGGCAGAAATCCAGCAAGAATTTTATGCAGAGAAGCCAATCAAGCTAAAAGCAACCGGTACGTATCATGAACTGGCAAAATTTGCTAGCGATATTGCAGCATTACCACGTATTGTCACTTTACATGACTTAGAACTTACCCCAGCGAAAGAAAATAATGAATATGACAATGTTAGCAATAAGCTTGAAATGCAAGCAATCATAAAAACCTATCGCTATTTGGAGGAGGATGTTGATGAATAAGAAACAACTTATCCCTTTAACAAGTAGCTTGAGTTTACTTTTAACCGCTTGTGGTAATAATGATATGACGGATTTAGAACAATATATTGTTAGTGTAAAAGCTCGACCTGCAGGTATTGTAGAGCCCATTCCTGAGTTACGCCCTTATCACAGTTTTCAGTATCCCGATCATGATAAAGACCCTTTTGATAGTACAGAGCTAAGACCTAAAAAAAGACCTGTTTTTAAGCAAGGTGTAACCATTGATCATAATCGTGTACCTGAATTTTTAGAAGGTTTTCCTTTAGATAGTTTTACTATGGTTGGTACAGTTAAGCAAAAAGGTATCCAGTGGGGGCTAGTAAAAATCCCTGATGGCACAGTACACCGTGTAAAAGTAGGTAACTATATAGGACAAAACTATGGCAAGGTTGTTGCTATAGAAGAAGGTAAAATTATTTTGAAAGAAATTATCCCTAATGGCTTTGGTGGATATAAAGAACGTGATAATGCAATTAGCTTATCAAGTGTGGTAACTCAGTAAAGAATTAACCACTTATCAGCCATACCAGCTCATTTATTTAATGGTTGCTAGTATTGTAATTATTCTGAAACTTCTTAATATTAGAATGATAAAAACCAAAACAATAAGAAAAATAAACGGTTATTAACATGAATAAAATAAATCAGTTACGAGCTTTTCTACTTATTGCCCTAATTGGCTTAGTATCAACGCTACACGCTGGTATTGGAGTCTCATTAAAAGGTGTTGATTCTCATCTTACGTCATCCGGAGAGGTTGAGTTACAATTACACTTTAGTACATCTGCCCCAACCCCCCATGTTTTTCTTTGGACAAAACCATCACGCACAGTATTTGATTTTAAAAATGTTATGTTAGCCACACCAATGCGAGATATGCTAATTAAAAAAGCCAATATTGATAAAATTATTGTGCGTGAGGCAGAGAATAAATTACGCTTAGTTGTACATCAATCCGTATTTTCAGACTATTCGATAGAAAAGAGAGATAATAATCTAATTATCCGTTTTGATAAGCCTATTAATAAAGTGGAAACACCCATTCAAAATATTAATAAGGCAAAAACAAGTTTGGTTCCTGAATTAACGACTCCTGTATGGAATACAATAACCGAATCATCACAAGTAAAAGAAATTAAGCAATACTGGAAACCACAGCAAATTAAAAGTAATCATAGCCGTGAATTACGTAAAATTGACTTTCGTAGGGAGGCAGATGGTAGTGGCAAAGTCATATTAACGCTACCCACGGCAGATACACAGGTTGAAGTACATCGTACAGGTTCGACTATCCGTTTATTAATGAATGATGTGGATGTTCCTAAGCACTTAGCTAAACGTCTTGATGTTTTAGATTTTGCAACGCCTGTGACTTATATTGAAACTACTCAACGTCAGTTGGGTACAAAAGTTGTTATTTATGCAAAAGGCAATATCGAATATAAAACAGAACGAAAGGGACGAAACTATCAAATTATTATTTCTAAAAAACTCAACCCTCGCCTAAAGAAAAAGAAAAAAGTCTTTAAAGGGGAAAAGTTATCTTTAAATTTCCAAGATATTGAAGTACGCGCTGTACTGCAATTATTAGCTGACTTTACTGATAAAAATATTGTTGTCAGTGACAGTGTTGATGGCAGTATCACCGTTAGATTAAAAGATGTACCTTGGGATCAAGCTTTAGATATTGTCTTAGAA
>JALWYT010000264.1 GCA_026992705.1 Thiotrichaceae bacterium | reverse complement strand
CTTCGCGGCTATGTTTATATCGTTCCTTTAAAAACTTTTGAGCATGTTTATCATACATCTGTTGTGCTTGTTCAAATTCATTTATCATTATTTTACCACCGATTTATCGCAGCAAGCCGTAGGTTCATCGCCCATGTGGATTACGCAACGTGTACAGAATGTACAGACTGGATGTAAGTGTTTAGCCTTCATGAGTTGATTTGGAAGATTCGGATTTGCGATTAATGCGCGTCCAAGCGATACCACATCACAACTTTGTGAGCTAATCGCATTATTAATCCCTTCAGCCGAGTATAACCCACCACAGTTAATCACGGGAATTTGCAATTCTTGTTTAAACTGATGTGCATATTGTAAATTATAACCTTCTACAAAAGGATTTTTGCGGAGATACTGTTTAGCTAAAATTGGAGCAAATACCCATCCTCCTAATCGTTTTACTAATTTATAATTACGCCCGTTTCCAAATCTCATATAGTCACGGATATATTGTGCAGTAATTGGGATTCCAGCTTTACCCCTGCCATTTGTGACTTCTACTGCGTCAATGCCAATATTTTCTAACATTTTAGCGATTGCCACTACTTCCGCACTGTCACCCTTTTGATCACAACCGGCAATCTTTAGCACCAACGGATAATCTGCACCAACAGCTGTTCGCACCGCATTGTACACTTCTATAAGTAAACGGGTTCGATTGACTAAACTTCCACCGTACTTATCGCTGCGTTTATTTTCCCTAGAATCAAGAAAATTATCCAATAGATAACCATGAGCAGCATGTATTTGAACACCATCAATCCCAGAATCCTTACAACGACGTGCAGCTTCTGCATAATCATTAATTATGGACTGGAGTCTTTCAACTGTTACAGTAGAAATATCCAACACACTATCAGCACCCATTTGGAACGCAGAAATGCCAGAACCACCATGATTAAGTTGCACAAATATTTTAGCATCATATTTATGTATAGTTTTTGCTAATTTTTCCAGCCAAGCTTTGCACTCATCTTGATGCACCCCAAGTTGATGCGAATAGGCTTGCCCATCGGCACTCACATACACACTACCAGTGAATAATAGTGCAGAACCTCCTGCTGCTATCTTTTCATAAAAATCAAATAACTCTTCTTCTGCCATGCCCCGATTATCAGCCATTCCTGCAAATGTCGCAGCCTTGATGATTCGGTGCGATATTTTTAACACGCCTAATTTCCACGGCTGTTGCCATTTATTTGTATTATTTGAATTCATAAATTTAATTTTCCCAAAGATGACTCACATTTCCGAAATGCTTTTTGACCCAATCATCATTATAAATCGTATCAATATATCGCCCACCTTGATCACTGAAAATTGCTACACAAGTAGAATTTGTTGGAATTTTATCTTGCATTTTTAAAATCGCTGCCATAACACCACCAGAAGAGCCGCCAGAAAAAATACCTTCACGTTGTGCGAGTTTTCGGCAAGCAACGATACAATCTAAATCAGAAACTAAAACATGCTCGCTTGCTAAATTAGACTGGAAAAAAGGCGGAATTATGCTAGCACCATGTCCAGGAATTAAACGCTCTTCTGTAGGTTTACCAAAAATAACGCTGCCTTTTGCATCTACTGCAATAATTTTTGTATCTAAATTGTGTTGTTTAATGTATTCGGCACAGCCTAGCAAAGTTCCACAGGTACTGACAGCACAAAATATATAATCAGGTTGATAATCAAGTTTTTGCAATATTTCTTGCATAACTTGGTAATAGGCTCTAGGGCTATTTAAATTATTATATTGATTACAATTAAAGCTATTTGGCGTTGAATCTAATAGTTGTTGAACACGTTTAATGCGGGTTGCTAATAAACTTCCCTTATCATCACATTCATGTTTTTCGATTAATTCTATTTTTGCACCATAAGCTTGCATTGTTCGTCGGCTAACCTCTGTTGAAAGTGCATCAGTTACACAAATAAATTTTAGTCCTAAATAAGCACATGTTTGTGCAATTCCAATACCAAGATTACCAGAACTAGAATCAATAATAGTCGTATTCAAGTTAATCTCACCACTTTCTAAGGCAGCTCGCAACATATTGATAGCTGGACGATCTTTTATACTACCACTAGGATTTAACATTTCCAATTTTGCAAATAGTTTTATATCACTATTATTGCTACAACGTTGCAACCTTATCAAGGGCGTATTACCAATTGCTGTCAAAATTCCATCATTTACTTGTTCAAGAAGACTATGTTTCATTTTCTTTGTCTGTAAGTTTTTCAATTTCATCAATAATAGCCATTTCTACAGCTACAGCTACTTCTTCGATTGTAGGAGCTTCAAATAAAATTGTTAAAGATAAATTGATATTAAATATTTGGCGCAAGCGTGAAACTACCTGAGTGCTAGTTAATGAATTTCCATCTAACTCAAAAAAGTTATCCTGAATTCCTACTTTTTCAATACCAAGTACATTTTGCCAAATTTCAGCAATTTGTTGTTCGGTTTCGTTGGTTGGTGCAATATATGGTGTTGTTATTTCTGGTCTAGGGTGTACTGTACTTTCTACTGTGTTTTGAAACTCTATTGAGTTTGTCGCTTCAACCCAATAGCGTTGGCGTTCAAAGGGATAAGTTGGTAAGGATAAACGTTGGCGGTGTTCATTTTGATAAAAATCTGACCAATTTATCTGTTCTTCTGCCAGCCATTGCTGACCCATGGTATTGAGCAAACAAATACACTCGGTTTCAGTGTCATCAATTGGCGGTGTATTTATACGCTTAGCATCTTGAAGTGCAATTATGGCATCTGGTACATCACGACAGATAAACATACGTCGATGATTAAAATAGCTTCTCCCAAGTTGTAAAGTATAAGCTACATCTGCTAAATTCAGATTTGGATTTTCACGCAAATGAGTTAATAAGTTTGAGGTAACTAATTCTAAAGCAGTCTCCGTTTTAGCTGAAAGCAATAATAATTGATAAGGGCGTGAGTCACTTGATTTTTGAACTTCTGGAGTTTCTTCTAATATTAAGTGTGCATTCACTCCACCTATTCCAAATGAACTCACACCAGCTCGACGCGGTTCATTCGATTCCCACTTGGAAAGTTTGCTATTGACATAAAAAGGGCTGTTTTCTAAATCAAGCTCAGGATTAGCTTGTTCAAAATTCAAACTTGGTGGCAATTGCTTATGTTTTAAAGCCAAGGCAGTTTTAATCAAACTCATAATACCTGATGCCCGATTTAAATGTCCTATATTCGGTTTTAACGAGCCAATGGCACAAAAACCTTTATCATCAGTTTCTTGTTGAAACACCTTAGTCAGAGCAGCCAATTCAATAGAATCGCCTAATGGTGTTCCAGTACCATGCGTTTCTATATAACTAATGCTTTTTGCCTCAACCTCAGCATTACCAAGTGCTTGTGATATAACAGCTACTTGTCCCTTCATCCCTGGGGCAGTATAACTAGCTTTCATAATTCCATCATTATTGACTGCCGAACCTCGAATAACAGCATAAATATTATCTCCATCTTGTAAAGCATCTTCTATCCGTTTGACGACTACTGCTCCTAAACCATTGCCCGCAACCATACCATTTGCTTGTGCATCAAGCGCACGACATACTCCATCTGAAGAAAAAGTGCTACCTTCATGATATATATAACCTTTACCCTGTGGAATTTCAATTGAGACTCCACCTGCTATAGCTAAATCGCATTCATAAGTCATCAGGCTTTGGCAAGCCAAGTGAACAGCGACTAGTGATGTCGAACAAAATGTTTGTACTGAAACAGTCGGGCCTTTGATGTCCAACTTATAGCCAATCATCGAAGCAAGTGCATCAATATCATTGCCTACATAAACTTCCATTTCACCAACTAATGCAATGAAATTTGGATTCCCATATAATTGGTGAATGTAATTAGAAGGGTGTTTACCTGCAAAAATACCAATTTGTCCCTGATAGGTTTTGGGATTATAAGCAGCATCTTCTAATGCTTCCCATGTACATTCTAAAAAAAGGCGAGATTGTGGATCCATAGCTCTAGCTTGATTTTGGGTAAAACCAAAAAAAGGAGCATCGAATAAATCAATATTTTCTAAAACTGCACCCATTTTAACAAAATTGGGATTTTGTAAATTTTCTGGATT
>JALWYT010000263.1 GCA_026992705.1 Thiotrichaceae bacterium | reverse complement strand
GGAAAAACAGTAGAAATTACAAAAGTTGAAGATAAATTCTGGAATAAGCATCTCGCAGGATTTGGGCGAGTTAGCCATTCTTTAATGTAAGCTTGTAACTAAACTAAATCAACAGCCCTTGATATAGAGTATAGCAAGGGCGAGTTAATAAGCTTAGGTATAGGTTTATTTTATAACAAGATGGTTTAGCCTAAATTAGAGCTTTCTTAACCAATTTGAAATTAGAAAAATTACGTTATTCTCCTGCATGGAAAAGTGATTACCTGCTATTGGTAATTCCAATTGTTTGCCTCCTGATCTTGCTAATATTCTCAACCATTGTGGGTTATATTGACTGTCTATAACTTTGTCAGAACTGCGAATATCAAGTAAAGGAGATTGTATCTGCTTAATGCCCTCGATATCGTTAGTATTAGGGTTTAGTACAATATAAGCAGAAAATAATGATGCAGTATTTTTAGTGCTGGCTTGTTTTAAAATAACAGAACTATCACAACCATAACCTAAGAGAACAACACTGTTCCCGTGTAGTGTTTTTGCACGCTCAAGCCCCTTCTTAATGGCGTTATCATAGTCTTTGTTATTATTTAATTGAAGCAGTATAGTATTCCAATCTTTTGCAACTAAGCCTTGTGATAATGTGTTGATAAATGATGAATGTTCTGCTTTATCTTGACAGCCATTTAGTAAAACAATAGTTCCTCGAGGATTATTCGCTGACTGAACATTAATAGAAAAACTATTGCTAGAGGTCGGCTCAATTTTAGTATTAGTTTTTGGAAATGATGGGAAGGGCTTTTCATCAGGAAAGTGAAGTCTCGCTTGCTTAGAAGAAGATAGTTGCTCTGAACTACCTTCTTGAAAGGCTAGTTTACTTTTTTTTTACTGCATCTAATGGGGTATCCATAATATTAGATGAGGTTGTGGTACTACTCTGACTTGCTGAATCAGAGTTTGTTGTTGCATTATTAGTTGTTGTTTCTGTACTGTCACTTACAATCGAATTGCTTTCATTTATTTGTTGTTGTGCAGCCTTTTCTACTGCTTGTGTGGCTGTAGTACTTTTAGTTTCACTTGTTGCAGACTCGTCTGTAATTTGTTCATGAGTTGATATTGTATTACTCGTATTATTTATAGTTTGCTCACTTGTTGTTGCGTTGTCAATGTCACTTACTGTCTGCTGTTCATCCGTAGATGATGTATTTTCCATATTGTTAGTTGTTTGTTCTGTTATTGGAGCAGCTATCTTTGTTTGTTCCGTCGTGGTTTCATTATTTTCTGTTGATACACTATTATTCATATCTTGTGATACAGTCGCCGCTGGGGATGTTTCTGTAGCAGAGGCAGAGCTATTACTATCAGCCATACTACTTTCTGTTACTGATGTTTGTTCAGGTGTTGAGTTAGTTTCAGTTTCTGAAATAGTTGGTGGCGTTGTTCGCATTGCCATTAAAATAATAACGGTAATGGATACAATAGTGTAAATAAGTGCATTAATTTTTAGCATGATATATTCCTAATAGTTTTCACAATATTGTTAGTGGTCATAAAATTTTACATTGTTTGTTATAGCAATGCCTCCAATTAGCTGGTGCGTTCAATACATATCCATGATAATGCTTCTAATGCCGATTTATAGGGGCTATCATCTAAATATTCAAGCTGAGTGATCGCGAGCTTTGCTTCACTTCTTGCAATATCAATTGCATAGTCTAAAGCATTTGTGTCATGAATGGTTTGTAAAATGCTGTTGATATTTTCTAAGCCACCACTTTCAATAGCATTACGAATTATATCTGCATCATCTCCAGTACTACGCTGCAAAGCAATAATTAAGGGGAGAGTAGGTTTCCCTTCTGCAAGGTCATCACCAACATTCTTACCCATTTCTTCAGTAGATGCTTGGTAATCCATGACATCATCAATAAGTTGAAATGCGGTACCAAGGTGCATTCCATATTTTGCAAGATGGTTTTCTATAGATTCTGTTGCATTTGCAAGTACTGCACCGAGTTGGGAAGCTGCCTCAAAAAGTTTAGCAGTTTTTGAGTGAATGACATCCATATACTGCTGCTCAGTAGTAGTTGCATCGTGACAGTTTAGCAGTTGTAATACCTCACCTTCTGCAATGGTATTCGTTGTGCTAGATAAAATTTCCATCACTTTCATGCTTCCAACGTCGACCATCATTTCAAATGATCGGGAATAGAGAAAGTCACCCACTAAAACGGCTGCTTGATTTCCCCAAACTTGATTGGCGGTATCTTTTCCACGACGTAATGATGACTTATCAACTACATCATCATGTAATAATGTCGCTGTATGAATAAATTCTATGATTGCAGCAACATCAATATGTTTATTGCCTTGATAGCCACACGCCTTAGCAACTTGAAGTACAAGCATAGGACGAATACGTTTACCACCACTTTGTATAATATATTTGCCAAGCTGATTAACGAGAACAACGTCTGAATGTAGTTGATCTAGTATCAGTTTATTAACGGCTTGCATATCGGTTGCAACCAATTGGCTAATGTCAGAATAATCCATCGACTCTCAGTAGGGGGATACTATTAAAATTTTCGGTAAATTTTTAAAAATAGACTAGAGTTATCATTCATAATCTAGCTATTAATTTTAATAGATTCGCCTTTATATTAATGAAGAAGGCGACATGCTAAAAAGTCACTTCGTGACTGTCAAGGGATTGCAATAAAATGGCTATAAAATGTAACGATATTTTTTAAGGGCTTTATTTAAGTGCCTTATTAAGTTTAGAGTCATTCACATAGTTATAGCTTCTAACCTAATATATTATACAGTTCATCGCTCTGTCTTGCTCAATGCTTTGACAATTGCTAGATTACGCGAGTTTTAGTTAATTTCATGCTTTCTTTTAAAAGAGGTCTGAAAATTTTAAGAAATAACTGAATTAATGATTAAGATATTCAAGTTTTATACAAACTAAGAAAATTCATGCTTTAGAAGCATGAGTTCTGAAATTATAAAAGTATTATATTTTTAGTCACTTCTGTAACATCAACAATATTGGAATTAATATAAATATGTTTTTTAAAGGACTATCAGGTCTATTTTCGAATGACATTTCAATTGACCTAGGCACAGCAAATACCTTAATTTTTATGCGTAGCAAAGGGATTGTTCTTGACGAGCCATCAGTCGTTGCTATTCGACAAGATAGAGGTCCAGGTGGTCCAAAGTCTATAGAAGCGGTTGGTATTGATGCAAAAAAAATGCTGGGTAGAACACCAGAAAATATTAATGCCATTCGTCCAATGAAAGATGGCGTGATTGCAGATTTTACTTATACTGAAAAGATGTTGCAGTACTTCATTCGTAAGGTTGACTCTGGACGCATTCTTCGTCCTAGTCCTCGAGTTCTTATTTGTGTCCCTTGCGGTGCAACACAAGTTGAACGCCGGGCGATTAAGGATTCTGCCCTTGGGGCTGGTGCACGTAAAGCCTATTTGATTGAAGAACCAATGGCTGCTGCTATTGGAGCAGGTATCCCAATTGATGAGGCGATTGGTTCAATGGTACTTGATATAGGTGGTGGTACATCAGAAGTTGCTATTATGTCATTGCGTGGAATCGTTTACTCTGCATCTGTGCGTATTGGTGGTGATCGCCTTGATGAAGCAATTATTAGCTATGTTCGTCGTAACTATGGCATGCTAATTGGTGAGGCAACAGCGGAAAGAATTAAATGTGAAATTGGTTCTGCCTATCCAGGTGAAGAGTTACTAGAAATTGAAGTTAAAGGGCGTAATTTATCAGAAGGTGTACCTCGTGCATTTACCTTAACAAGTAATGAGATATTAGAAGCATTACAAGAACCCTTATTTGGAATTGTGAGTGCTGTCAAAACAGCTTTAGAACAAACCCCCCCTGAATTAGGAGCAGATGTTGCAGATCGTGGTATTGTATTAACTGGTGGTGGTGCTCTATTACGTGATCTAGATCGCTTGTTAATGGAGGAGACAGGTATTCCAGTGGTTATTGCCGATGATCCATTAACTTGTGTTGCTCGTGGTGGTGGACGTATATTAGAGTTGATGGAAGAGGAAGGTGTTGACTTTTTAGCTTCAGAGTAGGCTCTAAAGTAAATAGAGTGTTGAGACTTTCTACAGCAAAATGAATCATAAGCCAGCATTAGTGATGGCTTTGTTTAATTTAGCTGCTTGGAATATCAAGAAAAAATTCTACTTAGCTTTATTATCATCAAGAAGCTTATGATCGTGTTATATATTGATAGATAATAGATTGCTCATGACTTGATCAAAGATTTTATAATATTAAATAACGTAATAATTGGCTTATCATCTTGAGTATTACAGATACATCTGGCACATCTAACCCTAGATTGCTTTTGCGGTTTATGCTGTTTGTTTTATTATCACTGTCAATCATGGCGGTTGATTATAAAAATAATTCATTAGCTCCTGTTAAAACTGCACTGGCTATTATTGTATATCCATTTCAACAAGCTGTGCATTTACCTCAAACAATTGTTTACAGTCTGTCTGAATTTTTTTCAACACATAATTCATTAGCTAAAGAAAATCAGTTTTTTAGAAAAAAATTAGAATTTTCATCTGCACAACAGCAGTTATTCCAGAGTTTAAAAGCAGAAAATGAAAATTTACGTAAGCAGTTATCTGCAAAGCCTAAAAATTATAATAAATTTTCCTTAGCTGATATTTTAAGTATTTCCCATGGTAATTTTAAGCAAGAAGCAATTATTAATATGGGTAGAGATAATGGAATTGTTGTTGGGCAGGCGGTACTAAGTTTTGGCAATATCTATGGGCAAGTAATTAAAGTTTCCCCTTTTACTTCGACAGTAATACAGCTTACAGATCCTCATCATACTATACCTGTTTATAATAAAAGAAATGGACATACTGCATTAGCAACGGGGACGGGTGAGTTAAATTTACTAAAATTAAAAGATGTGATTGCAAATGCTGATGTTCGAGTTGGAGACGTATATGTAAGCTCAGGGTTTGGGCAGCTATTCCCAGCTAATTATCCTGTTGCTAAAGTCACAGAGGTAAAGTTTGAACCTGATGACCCATTTTTGACCGTTAAGGCAGAAACGTTTGTTAATTATAACACCAGTCGTGAAGTATTATTGGTATGGAAGGACTCTAAAATTATTGATGATTCCCCTGAATCAGTTCAACCTTCAGCTTCAGCATCAGATACTGACGTTAAAGAGAAAAATAATAATGGATCGAGTTAGCTTACGGTTTAATGGTGCAATTATTGTCACCATGATTATTGCCCTAATGTTTGCTTTAGTACCTCTACCAATTGCTATAGAAGCATGGAGACCAGACTGGATTGCATTAACCTTGATTTATTGGGCAATTACTTTACCAAAACAAATCTCTCTTTTGTTAGCTTGGTTTACAGGGTTATTAATTGATACCTTGTATGGAACTATATTGGGTCAACATGCTTTAGGGTTTACTATTGTTTTATATTTTGCGATACGATTTTCTGAGAGAATTAATCCCCAAATTATTTGGCAACAAATTTTTATGATTAGCTTAGTACTAAGTACCTATTTATTAATTAATTTATGGCTACTAGGCGTAACAGGAAATAGTCCTAATACATGGGCATACTGGCTAAGTTTATTTGGAAGTATTTTAATCTGGCCCATGTGGCAAAAATTTTTAAATTTTTTCGTTGTGACCCGTAAACATTTATAAAAAGCAATCACATTAATACTACATCAAAATTTTCCTGCGTATAAAGCGTTTCAGCCTGAAAGCGTATAGGCTTGTTAATAAATTCTTGTAGTTCTAATAGACTATTGGCTTCTTCGTCCATGATTAAATCGACGACTTCTTGTGAGGCGAGGACTAATAGTCCTTTGGAGTCGAATTGGCGAGCTTCACGGAGTAATTCTCGGAAGATTTCGTAGCAGACGGTTTCAACGGTTTTAATATAGCCGCGTCCTGCACACACTGGGCAGGGTTCACATAAAATATGTTCTAGGCTTTCGCGGGTGCGTTTGCGGGTCATTTCAACTAAGCCGAGTGATGATAAGGTGCTGATATAGGTTTTAGCGTAGTCTTTTTGTAGAGCGAGTTCAAGTGACTGTAAAACTTGTTCTTGATGTTCTTTTTTATCCATATCGATAAAGTCGAGAATAATAATTCCGCCAAGGTTGCGTAGCCGGAGTTGTCTAGCGATAGTTTGAGCAGCTTCCATATTAGTTTTGAAGATGGTTTCTTCAAGGTTACGATGCCCGACAAAAGCACCGGTATTAACATCTATCGTTGTCATGGCTTCCGTTTGATCAATAATCAAATAGCCCCCCGATTTGAGCATGACTTTTTTTTCTAGTGCTTTTTGGATTTCATCCTCAACATTGTATAAATCAAAGATAGGTCGTTCACCTGGGTAGTGTTCAATAACGTCAGCGAGTTCAGGGATATAGGTTTTACAGAATTGTTTGACACGGGTTGCGGTTTCGCGAGAATCAATGCGGATTTTTTCAAGCTGCTCGCCAACCATATCACGGATAACTCGTTGTACTAAGGGTAAATCAGAAAAAATGAGTGAACCTGAATCAGCGATATCAACCGATTCTTGTACGCAATGCCAGACTTTGTTTAAGAATTCAATGTCCTTGGTAAGTGTTTCTTCATCCATGCCTTCTGCAGCAGTTCGTAAAATGTAGCCAAATTTATGTTGATGCTTTTCTCGATAGGCTTCAACAATGGCTTTTAAACGTACCCGTTCACTATCATTTGCAATTTTGCTGGATATACCGATATTGTCGCTATCAGGCATTAGCACGACATAACGGGATGGAATGGTAAGGCTGGTGGTAATTCTTGCCCCTTTGGTACCAATGGGGTCTTTGATAACTTGCACCAAGACATCCATGCCTTCGTGTAAAGCTTCACTGATGGTTAGTTTGGGTTTTTCCTTGTGTTCGCTATCTGTGCCAATCATTTTTGGCACAAGGTCAGAAACATGCAAAAAAGCGGCTTTCTCCAAGCCAATATCAACAAATGCGGCTTCCATGCCGGGGAGAACGCGGGAAACTCGCCCTTTGTATATTTTGCCAACAATTCCTTTTTTGCTTTCTCGTTCAATTTGTAATTCTTGCAGAATTCCGTTTTCCAGCAATGCAACGCGGGTTTCCTGTGGGGTGATATTGACAAGTAGTTCTGCACTCATATTGTTATCTCAGCATTTTGATATTAATACCCTGTAATAATTGGCTCGTTTCATACAACGGCAACCCCATCACACCAGAATAAGAACCTTCTAATCGCTCCACAAAAACAGCTCCTAAGCCCTGAATGGCATAAGCTCCAGCCTTATCCTGTGGCTCTCCAGATTGCCAGTAATGTTTTATATCGGCTTCTGTGAGTTTAGCAAAACGGACACGACTTTGGCTTAACACGACCTCTGTTTTATGTGTAGAACATAAAGCCACTGCCGTAAATATATCATGCCAATTTGCCGACATTTTCAACAGCATCTCACGAGCATGGGCAAAATCAACAGGTTTGACAAGAATCTCTGAGCCGATTAAGCCTAAGGTATCCGAACCTAGCACAGGCAAACGTCCGCCTGTTTGCTGCCACGCGGCTTGAGCTTTTTCTTTTGCCAAGCGTTTGACTAACTCAATGGCAGATTCGTTAGGCTTGGCGGACTCATCAATATCTACAGGATAAACCTCGCAGCTCACACCAATTTGTTTTAATAATTCAAACCGACGCGGTGAGGCAGAGGCTAAAATAATCTGTGCAGTCATAACGATTAACCTGCTCGATGGTAGGGATGATTGGCGGTAATACTCCACGCTCGGTACAGTTGCTCGGCGAGAATGAGGCGTACCAAGGGGTGCGGAAAGGTAAGCGATGACAAAGACCAAAGCTGATCTGCTCGCTGGCGGACATTATCGGTCAAGCCTTCAGGACCGCCAACCAATAAGGCAATATCACGCCCTGACATCATCCAATTTTGCAGATTATCGGCAAGCTTTTCGGTTGACCAGCTTCGCCCTTTGACATCCAGTGCAATAATCAGGCAATTGCTAGGAATAGCATCTAATAATTTCTCTGCTTCTTTGACTTTGATTTTTTGCACATCGCTATTCTTTGTACGTTTTTCAGCAGGAATTTCTTTGAGTAATAACTGGCACGCACGCGGCATTCGCTGGGCATAATCTTGATAACCTTGCGTAATCCATGCAGGCATTTTTGTACCAATGGCAATGAGGTGTATTTTCATAAGAGACTGATAATATTTAAGTTCCTGTGTAGAATACCGAAATGGCAAATAAAACTGAATACCACTTACACATTGAGCAGGATAATCTCACTGCTGTTGAATTCTAATGAAGTTAAGTTATCAGAAATGAGTTGAGTTATTATTACTCTGATTTTTTAATAATCTTTCTTTCTACATAGCTATCTCGCCAGTAAAGCAGTAAACTTCCCCTCTTTTTTACTTATATAGTTTAATTACTCACGGTATATTGTATTGCCAATGTCTAATTCACTACGACCTGTTTATCCGCCTAAAGATAATAATATCCACTGGGGAGGGCTGCATGGCTGCTCTCAAGATTTATTGTTAGCAAAAACTGCGATGGAGTTTAAAGGTGTTATTTTATTGATAACATCGGATATTAACTCCGCCTATCAAACACAAAATAATATTAAATTCTTTAGCGGGGATCAGCTCAATGTCAGCGTTTTTCCTGATTGGGAAACCCTGCCATACGATGTGTTTTCACCACTTGAAGACATTATTTCTGAGCGGCTAAAGCTGTTATATCAACTGCCGCGAATGCAGCAAGCGGTATTAATTGTTCCTGCAAGCACCCTGATGCAACGTCTTGCCCCCACTGAATATGTTGATGCAAATGCCTTAGTCATAAAAAAAGGTGATTGTTTGGATATAGAGCTACTGCGTGAGCAGCTTCAAGAATCAGGTTATCGGCATGTCAGCCAAGTGATTGAACATGGGGAATACGCTACGCGAGGTTCGTTGGTGGATTTATTTCCAATGGGCAGCGAGTTGCCTTATCGGATTGATTTCTTTGATGATGAAATTGATAGCATCCGCAGCTTTTCACCCGATGACCAACGCACTATCGAGAAGCTGGATAGCATTGAGCTATTACCCGCTCATGAGTTTTCTCTCGATGAAAAAAGCATCCGTTTATTCCGTCAAAATTACCGACGTTCTATCTCAACTGAGACAAGCAAAAGCCTGATTTATCAAGGAGTAACGAATGCCACACCACCAGCGGGTATTGAATATTATTTGCCCTTGTTTTTTGAAAAAACCGCAAGCTTGTTGGACTATCTGCCTGACAAAAATCTAGTTTTTATTGCAGAAGATGCCGAGCAGTCAATGGATCAATATTGGGCGAATATTGCGGATCGTTATGAACAGCGTCGGCATGATATTGAAAGACCGATTTTAGAGCCACAAATCCCTTGGCTATCTCCTGATGAGCTACAGCAACGCCTCGCTGATTTTCGTAAAGTGTATCTGCATCGAGATGAAAAAAGCATCAATGCTCACAACTATCATACAACTGCACTGCCGTCCATGTTGATAGACTCGCGTGCGGAGCAACCTTTGCAATTATTAAAGCAGTTTTTAGCGATACACCCGCAAGGGAAAATCCTGTTTACTGCAAGCTCCGCAGGGCGACGTGAAAATCTGCATGGCTTATTAAAAGACAATGCGATTGCCTGTCATAGCATGGATTCGTGGCAGGATTTTGAAAAAAATGGGCAACGCCGAGTGATTACAACGGCTCCCTTGCAAAGTGGTGTGTACCTCGATGACGATGAGATGGCAATCATTCCAGAATCATTGATTTTAGGCGTACACATTGAGCAACAGCGTCGGCGTAGAAAAAACCGTGATGCAGATGCCATTATTCGAAATCTCACTGATTTGCGAGAAGGTTCACCTGTTGTCCACGAAGAACACGGTGTTGGTCGCTATTTAGGTATGCAAACCATTACAACGGATGGCATGGAAGCCGAATACCTGATGCTGGAATATGCCAAAGGCGACAAGCTTTATGTGCCAGTTGCATCATTGCACCTCATTAGTCGTTATACAGGTGTAACGGAAAATGCACCTCTGCATAAATTAGGCACCGATGCTTGGGATAAAGCCCGTAAAAAAGCGGCTGAAAAAGCCTACGATGTTGCTGCTGAATTACTAGAAATTCATGCCAAACGAGCGGCAGTTCAGGGTGAAAAAATCGCCATTGACGAAGAAGAATATGCTCGCTTTGCTGATGCTTTCCCCTATACTGAAACCGAAGACCAAGCCGCGGCAATTGCTCAAACTATCAAAGATATGTGCTCCAGCAAGCCAATGGATCGGGTTGTCTGTGGTGATGTGGGTTTTGGAAAAACTGAAGTCGCCATGCGAGCTGCCTTTGTTGCTGCGAATGCAGGCAAGCAAGTCGCTATGATCGCTCCAACGACACTGCTCGTCGGGCAGCATTTACAGAATTTCCAAGATCGCTTTGCCGATTGGGCATTTGAGATCGACTCCTTATCCCGCTTTAAAACACCCAAGCAAACCAAAGAAACCCTTGCACGGCTCGCTTCAGGTAAAATTGATATTATCATTGGCACACATAAATTATTGCAACCTGATGTGCAATTTAAAGACTTGGGCTTAGTGATTGTTGATGAAGAACATCGCTTTGGTGTGCGGCACAAAGAGCAGTTAAAAAAGCTAAGAGCTAATGTTGATATGCTCACACTCACCGCAACACCGATACCGCGTACCCTCAATATGTCATTATCAGGTATCCGCGACTTGTCGATTATTGCCACGCCTCCTGTGCAGCGTACTGCCATTAGAACCTTTGTTACGGAATGGAGTGATTCCTTCATTCAAGAAGCCTGTGCCAGAGAATTATCGCGTGGCGGGCAGATCTATGTATTGCATAATGAAGTCAAAACCATACAAAAACTCACCCAGCAAATCCAAGATTTACTCCCCGATGTGCAAGTCCGCTTTGCACACGGACAAATGCGAGAGCGTGAACTGGAGGCAATTATTGATGATTTTTACCATCAGCGTTTCCATGTGTTAGTTGCCACAACCATTATTGAGAGCGGTATCGACATCCCCACAGCCAATACCATTATTATCAACCGAGCGGATAAACTCGGTTTAGCTCAATTGCACCAAATTCGTGGTCGGGTCGGACGCTCACACCATCAAGCTTATGCCTACCTCATCACGCCGCCCAAAGCAGTAATGACAGCCGATGCGGTGAAGCGGTTAGAAGCGATTGAATCTTTAGAAGACTTAGGCGTTGGCTTCACCCTAGCCACACACGATTTAGAAATTCGTGGGGCAGGGGAGTTACTCGGCGAAGGGCAAAGCGGGCAAATTCAAGAAATCGGCTTTAATCTTTACAATGAGCTATTACAACGAGCGGTCAAAGTCTTAAGATCAGGCGAAATCCCCAATATGGACAAGCCATTAGAAAGCCGCACCACCGTTGACATTGGCTCGCCCGCCTTAATCCCTAGTGATTATATTCCCGATGTGCATACCCGACTGATTTTATACAAACGTATCGCTAGTGCCGAAGATAAAGCCGCAATCAGAGACCTAAAAGTCGAAATGATCGACCGCTTCGGCTTGCTCCCTGATGAAGTCAATACTCTGTTTGAAGTCACAAGGCTTAGACAAGTCGCCCAGCAAACAGGTGTAAAAAAACTTGATGCCTCAGCCAGTGGCGGACGAATTATCTTTGCTGAAAACAACAACGTTGACCCCATGAAAGTACTAGAGCTTATCCAAAAACGCCCATGGATATACAAACTAGACGGTCAAGACAAAATCCGCTTTGAAAAAGAACTCGAAGACGTGCAGCAACGGGTGGATTGGATTATTGGCTTTTTGCAACATATAACCAAACTGCAAACGGGATCGAGATTAAAATTTAAGTAAAACATTTTGTAAAAAAGTAGTTATACTGATGAAAAAACAGAATATGGTTTGCTTAATTAAGATTATAAAGTTTACCACCTAATGATAGTGAGATGCGTAATACAGTAATAATTTTAGCATGATTAATATTTATGATTAAAAACGGTTAATTCACTATCTATAATGACCCCTATAATCCTCGCATTTTTATTCTCATGGCTATTTACAGCCATCATTCGTCGTTATGCTAAATATTATAAGCTGATTGCGATGCCAAATCATCGTTCTTCACATGTACGTGCAACACCACATGGTGGAGGTTTAGGAATAGTTTTAAGTTGTTTTTTGATTAGTTTCTGGCTGTTATGGTTTAAAGATATTCCTTATACATCTTTTTGGGGGGTCATTGGTCTGTTTTTACTTGTTGCTCTTGTTGGCTTAATTGATGATATAATGAATTTACGCGTAACATTTCGGTTATTTGTACATATCAGTGTTTGTTTTGTGTTATTTCTTGGTCTGTCTCATCTTCCACTTCCTGATATTCCCAATATTTTAATTTTTCCATTTATAATTACTGTAATGATTATTGTTTTTGCAGGAGTATGGTGGATCAACCTCTTTAATTTCATGGATGGTATTGATGGGCTTGCGGCAACACAAGCTATCTTTATGTTATCTGCAGCCGCTATTTTGAGTGCTAAATTTTATCCAGAAGCCTCTGATACAACACTGTGGTTATGGATGGTTTGTTTAGCAGCGGCAACAGGTGGCTTTTTAGTTCATAATTGGGCTCCGGCTAAAATTTTTATGGGAGATGTTGGTAGTACTTTCCTCGCGTTTATGATTTTATTTTTCGCTTTAATGACTTTAAGCACAGGGTGGATGAACTACCAAGCATGGGCAATATTAGCTGCAATTTTCGTTACTGATGCAACAATTACCTTATTGCGTAGAATATTTACCGGGCAAAAGTTTCTCGAAGCTCATTGTTCACATGCTTATCAGATACTTGCTCGTCGCTGGAAATCGCATAGCAAAGTAACACTGTTAGCCATCGCAATTAATTTATTTTGGTTATTTCCATTTGCTTATTTATGCTTTGCCTACCCTTTACAGAGTTGGTGGTGGTTATTTTTAGCATATTTTCCACTAATTATTCTTGTATATAAAATTGGGGCAGGCAAAGTACAAAAGTAATTTATTTCTTCTTCATCCACGCCTCAATTTCATCAATTTCCTTAATTAAGCCCGCTGTTATTACCTCATTCCCTTCTTTTGTAATTAACACATCATCTTCAATACGAATGCCGATATTCCACCATTTTTTATCGACATCATCGGAGGGTGAAATATAAATCCCCGGTTCTACTGTTAATACCATACCAGGTTCTAATAAACGCCATTCTTCATCGACTTTGTAATCTCCTACATCATGCACATCTAAGCCTAACCAATGCCCTGTTTTGTGCATAAAATAGGGCTTATAGGCTTCATCTTTAATAAGTTGCTGGATATTTTCTTCACTTGTCTTACTGCTATCATTGGGCAAGATACCAAGCTCTAGCAAACCTTTGGTAATGACCTTGAGTGCCGCATTATGGGGTTGAATCCATGTGTTACCGGGTTTGGCTTGTTCGATTGCGGCTTTTTGGGCATCCAGTACGATTTGAT